>NZ_JAGMUE010000030.1:0-122023 GCF_019049165.1 Streptomyces sp. AC627_RSS907 | reverse complement strand
CTTCAGGTCGTAACCGTGGCGCGGCCCGGACTCCAGGAGACCCAGGAGGGTGTGACCGATGGACATGCGGAGCACTCTACACACGGTGTATACGCACCATGTATACGCGGGGTGCAGAGCTGCTGGCGGGGCGTACGGGTCCGCAGGTCGGAGCCGTTTGTCACGGTTCCGCTACGGCGGGCCGCGCCGGCGCGAGGTGCGATGCGGCGCGGCCCGTCCGGCTCCGCTACGGCGGTGGCGCGGACCCCGGCCCCTGGCGCCCGGGCGGGCGGCCCCGGCGCGGCAGTGGTCCGGCGTCACCGGGCAGGCGGCCCGCCTCCGCGAGCGCCCTGCGGAGCAGGAACTCGATCTGGGCGTTGGCCGAGCGCAGCTCGTCGCCCGCCCAGCGGGCCAGCGCCTCGTACACCTGAGGGTCCAGTCGCAGCAGCACCTGCTTGCGCTGCTGCTGCGGCCGACGCGACGGAGGCGGCCCCGCGGGCTTGGGGGCCGGCTCCTCCGGGGGAGGGGTCACTGGTAGAGGGTCCCCGTGTTCAGGACGGGCTGCGCGGCGCGGTCGCCGCAGAGCACGACCATCAGGTTGGACACCATCGCCGCCTTGCGCTCGTCGTCCAGCTCCACGATGCCCTGCTCGCTGATGCGGGCCAGCGCCGTCTCGACCATGCCGACCGCGCCGTCCACGATCTGCCGCCGCGCCGCGACCATCGCGCCGGCCTGCTGCCGCTGGAGCATCGCGGAGGCGATCTCCGGCGCGTACGCGAGGTGGGTGAAGCGGGACTCGATGATCTGGACGCCGGCCGCCTCGACGCGCGCGTGCAGTTCGACGGCGAGCTTCTCGGTGATCTCCTCGGCGTTGCCGCGCAGGGAGAGGCCGTCCTCCTCGTGGGCGTCGTAGGGGTACTCGATGGCGATGTGCCGCACGGCCGCCTCGGTCTGGGTGGAGACGAACTCGACGTAGTCGTCCACCTCGAAGGTGGCCTGCGCGGTGTCCTCGACCCGCCACACCACCACGGCGGCCAGCTCGATCGGGTTGCCGTAGGCGTCGTTCACCTTCAGGACGGCCGTCTCGTGGTTGCGGACGCGGGTCGAGATCTTGGTGCGGGAGGTGAAGGGGTTGACCCAGCGCAGCCCGTCCTGCCGGATGGTCCCCCGGTACCGCCCGAAGAGCTGCACCACGCGCGCCTCACCCGGCGCCACCATGTTCAGGCCGCACATCGCGAGGATCGCGGCCAGACCGACCACGAGGCCGCCGATGATCAGGGCGGCCTTGCCGCCGGTCGCGGAGACCGCCGTCGCGGCGGCGAGCAGGCCGGCCCCGACGAGCAGCCCGACCAGCCCCAGCAGCAGCGCGAGTCCGCCGCCGATGCTGTGCGCCGGATTCTCGCGGACCCGTGGTGCGGGCATCTCGGGCACGTCCGCGGTGGCCTGCGGGGCCTCGTGCGCCTGGCGTGTGGACATGGGTGGTCCCCCGTTCTCGCGGGGCGCGCTCGCGCCCCGCCTCGGCTTCTATCGTCGATCTATCTAAGTGATATCACTTTACCTCGAAGTGACAACCCTGCGCCCCTCTCGTACGTCGGTTCCTGTGGGGCGGGTGCTGATTCTCACGTCCCCACAAGGGGGGATCGGCAGCCGTATGCCACATCTCCCGGTGTTAGCTTTCTGAGTTGGCATAAGCGACGAACCTGTGTGACGCGTGAGTGAAACGTGCACACAGATGAACGAAGCGGAGCGGATCGGACTCATGGGACGAGCGGAAGAAAGACGAGCGCGACAGCGCGGTGGCCGCCGCGCGGCGCCCAGGCGACGCCGCTCGTCCCCGAAGGACGACCGGAGCCTCATACGCCGGCTCTTCACCTGGAAGAAGATCCTCGGCACGTTCTTCGGCCTGATCCTGCTCGGCATGGGCGCCTTCGTCGTGCTGTACCTGGTGATCGACATCCCCGAGGGCAACGCCGACGCCGAGCTGCAGAGCAACGTCTACAAGTACAGCGACGGCAGCATCATGGCCCGCACGGGCGATCTCAACCGTGAGATCGTCGACCTGGCCAAGGTGCCCAAGGACGTCCGGTACACGTTCGTCGCCGCCGAGAACAAGACCTTCTACAAGGACGCCGGCGTCGACCTCAAGGGCACCGCGCGCGGCCTGCTCAACACGTTCTCCGGCAAGGGCGCGCAGGGCGGCTCGACCATCACCCAGCAGTACGTCAAGAACTACTACCTGACGCAGGAACAGACGGTCTCCCGCAAGCTGAAGGAACTGGTCATCTCCCTGAAGCTGGACCGGGAGAAGTCCAAGGACTACATCCTCGCCGGCTACATCAACACCAGCTACTACGGCCGCGGCGCCTACGGCATCCAGGCCGCCGCCCAGGCCTACTACCGCGTCGACGCCGAGGACCTCACGGTCGAGCAGGGCGCCTACCTCGCCGCGCTGCTCCAGGCACCGAACCAGTACGACTGGGCCATCGCCAGCGACACCGGCAAGAAACTGGTCCAGCAGCGCTGGAACTACGTCCTGGACAACATGGTCGAGCAGAAGTGGCTGGACCAGGCCGACCGTCAGACCATGAAGTTCCCGACGCCCGAGCCGCCCAAGCCCGCTCCCGGGATGGAGGGCCAGACCGGATACCTGGTGGAGGCGGCCAAGACCGCCCTCAAGCGACAGCTCGTCGCCCAGGGCACCGCCGAGGACATGAAGCAGGCCGAGGCCATGGTGGACCTCGGCGGCTACACCGTCACCCTCAACATCGACAAGAAGAAGCAGGCGGCGCTGGAGCAGGCGGTCAAGACCAGGCTCACCAGCAAGCTGGACCCCGCCAAGCGCAAGGTCGACGCCGACGTCCAGGCCGGCGCCGTCTCCGTCGACCCGAAGACGGGCGCGGTCCAGGCGATGTACGGCGGCGTGGACTACGTGAAGCACTACACGAACAACGCCACCCGCCGCGACTACCAGCCCGCCTCCACCTTCAAGCCGGTGATCCTCGCCGCGGCCGTGGACCAGGACGCCGAGACCCAGGAGGGCGTGCCGATCACGGCCAACACCATCTACGACGGCACCAGCGAGCGCCCCGTGATGGACGGCGACCGCGAGGTCGGCTTCGCGCCCCCCAACGAGGACGACGTCAACTACGACGACATCACCGTCCAGGACGCGATGAACAAGTCCGTCAACTCCGTCTTCGCGCAGATGGGCATCGACGTCGGCATGACCGAGGTCATGAAGGTGGCGGGCGCCCTCGGCATGGACGTCGAGGGCGTGGACCCCGTGCCCGCGCAGACCCTGGGCAGTATGGGCGCGAGCCCGCTGGAGATGGCCGGCGTCTACGCCACCCTCGACAACCATGGCAAGAAGGTCACCCCGGCCGTCGTGAAGTCGGTCGAGCACAAGGACCGCAAGGTCGAGTTCCCCGACCCGATCGGCGACCGGGTCATCAGCCGCGAGGCCGCCGACACGGTGACCTCCGTGCTCACCGGCGTGGTCGACGACGGTACGGCCAAGAAGTCCGTGCGGGACAACCCGATGCGCGGCGAGCAGACGGTCGCCGGCAAGACGGGTACGTCCGACAACAACAAGTCGGCCTGGTTCTCCGGCTTCACGCCCGGCCTGGTCACCTCGGTCGGCCTGTTCGGCGAGGACGACAAGGAGCCGCACCCGCAGGTCCCGATGTACAAGGCGGGCGGCGTCGACCACCGCGTCAACGGTGGTGGCTTCCCCGCGGAGATCTGGGCCGCGTACACCTTCGGCGTCATGGGCGAGGTCACCGAGTTCGACCTGGAGACCAAGCAGGGCAACGCGGTGAAGCCGAGCAAGTCGCCGACGCAGTCGCAGTCGCCGACCCAGTCGCCGACGCAGTCGGAGTCGCCCACGCAGTCGCCGACGCACTCGGAGTCGCCGACCCAGTCGCCGACGCAGTCGGAGTCGCCCACGCAGTCGCCGACCCAGTCGCAGTCGCCGACCCAGTCGCCGAGCAACAGCCCGTCGACCCCACCGCCGACGGGTGGGCAGAGCACGGAGCCGGGGGACCCCGGCCCCCCGGACGGGGACTGGTGGGAGCAGTAGCGCCCGCCCGGCGTACGTGAGGGGGGGGAGCCCGGTGCTGACCGGGCTCCCCCCCTCACGTACGCCTGTACGCCTCAGCCGCGGTTCAGCTCGAACCAGACCACCTTCCCGGTGCTCAGCCGCGTCGCACCCCAGCGCCGGGCCAGCCGGTTCACCAGGTACAGCCCGCGTCCGCCCTCGTCCGTGGCCCGTGCCTGCCGCAGCCGCGGCAGCTGCGGCACGTCGTCGCCGACCTCGCAGCGCAGCACGTCCGTGCGCAGCAACCGCAGGGTGACCGGCCGGGAGGCGTAGCGCACGGCGTTGGTCACGACCTCGCTGACGAGCAGCTCCACGGAGTCCGTGAGGTCCTCCATGCCCCAGCGGGCCAGGGCACGCCGGGCCAGACGGCGGGCGCGGCCGGGAGCCGCGTCCTCGGGGTCCAGGAACCAGTAGGCCACGTCGCTGGGGGCGATGCCGTCGAAGCGGGCGGCGAGCAGCGCGATGTCGTCGTCCCGGTCGCCCGGCCCGAGCATGTCCAGCACCTCGTCGCACAGGGCTTCCAGGGGCGGCGGATGGTCCGGCCCGGTGAGCTGCGCGGTCGCCGCGAGCCGCTCGCGCAGCTGCTCTATGCCGGTCCACACGTCCCGCAGCCGGGACTCGACCAGCCCGTCGGTGTACAGGAGCAGGGTCGCGCCGGCGGGGGCGTCGAGCTCCACCGCCTCGAAGTCCACGCCGCCCACGCCGATCGGGGCGCCGGCCGGCACGCGCAGCACCTCGGCATGGCCGCCCAGGTGCAGCAGGACGGGCGGCGGGTGACCGGCGTTGGCGACGGTGATGCGGTGCGATACCGGGTCGTACACGGCGTACAGGCAGGTCGCCATGCGGTCGGTGCCCAGGCGCTGCGCCTGCTCGTCGAGGTGGTGCAGCACCTCCTGCGGCGGCAGGTCGAGCCCGGCCAGGGTCTGCGCGGTGGTCCGCAGCTGGCCCATGATGGCCGCCGACGTCATGGAGTGGCCCATCACGTCACCGACCACCAGCGCGACCCGGCTGCCGGGCAGCGGGATGGCGTCGTACCAGTCGCCGCCGACCCGCGCCGTCTCGGCGGCCGGGAGGTAACGCGAGGCCAGCCGCACGCCCGTGCAGCGCGGCAGGTTCTCCGGGAGCATCGTGCGCTGCAACTCGTCGGCGATGTACGCCTCACGCCCGTACAGCACCGCCTTGTCGATGCCGAGCGCGCTGTGCGTGGCGAGCTGGGCGGCGACCAGCAGGTCGTCGGCCTCGAAGGCGACGCGCTCCGGGCCGCGCAGGAACAGGGCGGCCCCGATCACCCGGCGCCGGCCGCGCAGCGGCGCGAGGATCGCCCGGTGGCCGTCGGGGACGGCGAACTCGCCGCCGTCGCCGAGCAGTTCCGGCAGGGCGGCGCGAGCGGCGGGGGTGTCCGTGAAGACCGGGCGCACCCCGCGCAGCACCTCGGCGAGCGCGCTGCCCGGCCGTACCTCGCACAGCTCGGAGCCGACCGACTCCAGCTCGGAGGGCTCGGGCTGTGCCGCGGGCAGGAACCCGCTCTCGGTGTCCCGCTCGGCCGGTATCCGGTCGGTGCGCCTCAGTCGCAGCACCAGGGGGCCGGTCGGCCGCTCGTCACCGACCGGCAGCGGCTCGCGCAGGTAGACGAGGATCGCGTCCGCGAAGGTCGGCACGGTGGCCCGGCACAGCCCCATCACGATCTCGTCGAGGTCCATGCCCCGGGCGATCCGCCGGGTGGCGGCCCCCACGAACCGCAGCCGGTCCCCGTCCCGCCGCATGGGCGTGGGCCGCCCGGGTGCGGTGGGCTGCCCGGTACGGCGGTCCGGCACCGGCGGTGCGCCACCGCGCTCCGGGGCCGCCGGTGCCACGGGCCCGGACGGCGTACCGCCCGGCTGGACCGGAACACCCTCCGGCGTGGGGCGCGGGCGGTGCGTGTCGGGCTCTGCTGCCTGCTCGGCACCCGGCTGGGCGTGCTCGAAGGCGCCGGGCGCGTCCGCGCCCGGCGTGGGCGGCGTCTCTCCCGTGCGCCCCTGCGCCGGTAACGCCGCCCCGGAGGCGCGCGGTGGCACAGGGGTGTGCAGGAGCGCCCCGCCGGGATCCGTGGGGTCGGCGCCCGTCGGGGGGCGGTCGAAGGATGTCGGGTGCTCCGTCACGCGTGTCGAATCCATCCGTCCGGGACTGCGCGCGGCGCGTGCAGTTCGTCCCGCAGAAGTCCCGATACCCGGAAAACATGCCCAGGGAACGGGATTCCCGCGTGGTCAGAGGCTGTTCCTGTGCCGCCGGCGGACCGCCCGCGGCCCGTCTCCGTGTTGCCCTCGTACCCCTCGCTCACGTCCTGCCGCCCCTCGGTGACGATCGGTCAAGCACAGTGCACGCACCGCAGGTTGCCACTGCCGCGCTCCTTTGCGGAGGACGATCCTACGTTTCCTGCCCGGGGGCGCATCAAGGGTCTCATGAGGACGCATGCGCGGGCGTGCGATCCCAGTCCCCGGGCAGCGACGGTACCGCCCAGGACGGGTCAGGTCGCCAGTCTTCCCAGCCGTCCGCGAACGGGGAGCCCCAGGCGCCGATCTCCGCCACCGCGGCACGGCCCGCCTCCCGCACCCGCTCGGCGAGCCGGGCGTCCATCAGCCGGTCGCGCTGGGCCTGCGCGAACTCGTCCTCGTCCCGCCACTGCCAGGTGCGGTCCGGCTGGACGGAGATGTCCAGGAAGTGGTCCTCGGAGTCGACCCCGTCCTCCCAACGGGCCAGCGGCTCCTCCAGGTTGACGTACCAGTTCTTGAACCGCCAGCCCGGGTCCCAGAACAGCCACACCGACCAGGGCTCGCCGGGCCGCGCCAGCTTCAGCACGCCCGTGCCGAACCACCGGTCGCGCTGCACGGTGCGCGGCTTGGTGTAGCGCGAGGCCAGCGGTTCCAGGTGCACGGGCGTACCGTCGGCGAGCACCGGTTTCACGCACTCGGTGCCGGGTGCCAGCCACACGGCGAGCAGGTCGGCGTCGTCCCGTACGACGGTGACGGGGCGCACGATGTGGAAGTGCCGGCCGCCGTTCTCCCGGTACCGCCACAGGATGTGACTCCCCGGTGCCCAATACCTGGTCCGGGCCGCCGGGCTGCCCGCCTCCGCCTCCGTCGCCGCGCTCATGGCTTCACCGTCTGTCATGGAGCGATATTAGGTGCCCTGGCCACGTGACGCGCCGGTGACCGTGAGGGCGTCCGTCACGGGTGGGTCATGCGCAGGACGTCCAGTGCCTCGTCCAGCTGCTCGTCGGTGAGGTCGCCGCGCTCGACGTACCCGCCCTCCAGGACGACCTGACGGATCGTCTTCCGTTCGGCCAGCGCCTTCTTGGCGACCCTGGCGGCCTCCTCGTACCCGATGTACTTGTTGAGCGGCGTGACCACGGAGGGCGAGGACTCGGCGTACTCGCGGGCCCGGTCCCGGTGGGCGACGATGCCGTCGACGGTCCGGTCGGCCAGCAGCCGGGAGACGTTCGCCAGCAGCCGCACCGACTCCAACACGTTCTTGGCGATGACCGGCAGCATGACGTTGAGCTCGAAGTTGCCGGCCGCTCCGGCGGCGGCGACGGTCGCGTCGTTCCCGGTGACCTGGGCGGCGACCATGAGCACGGCCTCCGGGATCACCGGGTTCACCTTGCCCGGCATGATGGACGAGCCAGGCTGGAGGTCGGGCAGGGAGATCTCCGCGAGCCCGGTCCGCGGTCCGGACGCCATCCACCGCAGATCGTTCGCGATCTTCGTCAGGCCGACGGCGACGGTCCGCAGCTGCCCGCTGGTCTCGACGATGCCGTCCCGGGCGCCCTGCGCCTCGAAGTGGTCGCGCGCCTCGGTCAGCGGCAGCCCGGTCGCGCGGGCCACCTCCTCGATGACGGCGGCGGAGAAGCCGGGCGGGGTGTTGATGCCGGTGCCGACGGCGGTGCCGCCCAGCGGCAGCTCGGCGAGGCGGGGCAGGGAGGCGTTCAGCCGCTCGATCCCGTACCGCACCTGGGCCGCGTACCCGCCGAACTCCTGCCCCAGCGTGACGGGCGTGGCGTCCATGAGGTGGGTCCGCCCGGACTTCACCACGTCGGCGAACTCCTCGGCCTTGCGCTCCAGGGCGCCGGCGAGGTGGTCGAGGGCCGGGATCAGGTCGCGGGTGACGGCGGCGGTGGCGGCGATGTGGATCGACGACGGGAAGACGTCGTTGGACGACTGGGAGGCGTTGACGTGGTCGTTGGGGTGGACGTCCCGGCCCAGCCGTTCGGTGGCCAGGGTGGCGATGACCTCGTTGGTGTTCATGTTGGACGAGGTCCCCGACCCGGTCTGGAACACGTCCACGGGGAAGTGCGCGTCCCACTTCCCCTCGGCGACCTCGTCGGCCGCCTCCTGGATCGCGGCGGCGACGTCCTCGTCCAGGACTCCCAGCCCGGCGTTGACCTTGGCCGCCGCGCCCTTGATCCGGGCGAGCGCCTCGATGTGCGCGCGCTCGATGCGCTGCCCGGACACGGGGAAGTTCTCCACCGCCCGCTGCGTCTGCGCCCGCCACTTGGCGTCGGCGGGGACGCGGACCTCACCCATGGAGTCGTGCTCGATGCGGTATTCGCTCATACCGGGTACAGCGTGCGGGGCGGTGTGGATGTTCCGCCCGTACTCCGGGCGGAGCCCCCGGGCACGGACGGGCGGGGGCGGCGGGGCGGTGAACGTCCCCCGCCGCCGCCGGTGAACTACGCGAGCCCCGGCCCCCGCACCGGAATCGTCGTGAACGTCGGCGCCGGCGCCGGGTCCTGGAAGAAGTCGTTGCCCTTGTCGTCGACGACGATGAACGCCGGGAAGTCCTCGACCTCGATCTTCCAGACCGCCTCCATGCCGAGCTCCTCGTACTCGACGACCTCGACCTTCTTGATGCAGTCCTGCGCGAGCCGCGCCGCCGGCCCGCCGATGGAGCCGAGGTAGAAGCCGCCGTGCGCGTCGCAGGCGTCGGTGACCTGCTTGCTCCGGTTGCCCTTGGCCAGCATCACCTTGGAGCCGCCCGCCGCCTGGAACTGCTCCACGTAGGAGTCCATGCGCCCGGCGGTCGTCGGACCGAACGACCCGGACGCGTACCCCTCCGGCGTCTTCGCCGGACCCGCGTAGTACACCGGGTGGTCCTTCAGGTACTGCGGCATCTCCTCGCCCGCGTCCAGCCGCTCCTTGATCTTGGCGTGCGCGATGTCCCGCGCCACGACCAGCGGACCGGACAGCGACAGCCGGGTCTTGACCGGGTACTTCGTCAGCTCGGCGAGGATGTCGTCCATCGGCTGGTTCAGGTCGATCCTGACGACGTCGCCGTCGGCGTCCAGCTGCTCGTCCGTCGTCTCCGGCAGGAAACGCGCCGGGTCGGTCTCCAGCTGCTCCAGGAAGACGCCCTCGGCGGTGATCTTGGCGACCGCCTGCCGGTCCGCCGAGCAGGACACCGCGATGGCGACAGGGCAGGACGCCCCGTGCCGCGGCAGGCGCACGACCCGCACGTCGTGGCAGAAGTACTTGCCGCCGAACTGCGCGCCGATGCCGATCTTCTGCGTCAGCTCGAAGACCTTCTCCTCCAGCTCCTTGTCCCGGAAGCCGTGACCGAGCTCCGAGCCCTCGGCCGGGATCTCGTCCAGGTAGTGCGCGGAGGCGTACTTCGCGGTCTTCAGCGCGTACTCGGCCGACGTGCCGCCGACGACGATCGCCAGGTGGTACGGCGGGCAGGCGGCCGTGCCCAGCGAGCGGATCTTCTCCTCCAGGAACTTCATCATGGAGGCCTCGTTCAGGACGGCCTTCGTCTCCTGGTAGAGGAACGACTTGTTGGCCGAGCCGCCGCCCTTCGCCATGAACAGGAACTTGTAGGCGCCGCCGTCGGTCGCGTACAGCTCGATCTGGGCCGGGAGGTTGGAGCCGGTGTTCTTCTCCTCCCACATGGTGAGCGGAGCCATCTGGGAGTAGCGCAGGTTCAGGTTCTTGTAGGCGTCGTAGATGCCCCGGCTCAGGGCCTCCTCGTCACCGCCCGCCGTGAGCACGTTCTGCCCGCGCTTGCCCATGACGATCGCCGTGCCGGTGTCCTGGCACATCGGCAGCACGCCCGCCGCCGCGATGTTCGCGTTCTTCAGCAGGTCCAGCGCCACGAACTTGTCGTTGCCGGACGCCTCCGGGTCGTCGATGATGCGGCGCAGCTGGGCGAGGTGCGCCGGGCGCAGGTAGTGCTGGATGTCGTGGATGGCCTCCTCGGCCAGCTTGCGCAGCGCCTCCGGCTCCACCTTGAGGAAGGTCCGCCCGTCGGCCTCGAAGGTGGAGACACCTTCGGAGGTCACCAGCCGGTACGGAGTGGTGTCCTCTCCCTGGGGGAGCAGATCGGTGTACGCGAACTCAGGCATCTCGCCCATTCCTCACTCGACAGACGCGCGGCTGGATTCCACAGCACGACGGCTGGCCTCCATCGGCAGCGTCCACCAGCGTAGAACCTGCCGTCGGCCCCCAGCTTGTGAGGTAAGGCTCAGTAGGGCGACAGGAGACGGTCGGCGGGCCGCGGCGAGGTTGTCCACAGGGGGTAGTCGCGATCTATCGCGTTTCGGTACGCTGCTGCCGTGGACCTTCACCAGCACGCCCAACCGCAGGACGCGGCCCCGCGCGGCGCCGCCCCACGCGTCTCCGAGCTGCGCGCCTCGGACGCCGACCGTGACCGCATCGCCGACATGCTGCGCGAGGCCCTCGCGGAGGGGCGGCTCACCGCCGAGGAGCACGCCGAGCGCGTCGAGGGCGTGCTGGCCGCCAGGACGGTCGGTGAGCTGGACGTCTTCGTCCGGGACCTGCCCGCGGCGCACGCCGGGCCGGCCGCCGCCGCCCCGGCCCCCGACCGCCCCACCGCCGGCGCCGTCCCGCCGGTCCCCGACGAGAACGTGGTGGCGGTCTTCAGCGGCGCCGTCCGCAAGGGCCGGTGGCGGGCGAGCCGCCGCATCCACGCGTACGCGGTGTTCGGAAGCGTCGAGATAGACCTCAGCGAGGCGCTCTTCGAGCACCGGCAGGTGGTGATCAAGGCGTTCGCGGTCTTCGGCAGCGTCGAGGTGCGTGTCCCGGAGAACGTGTCGCTGCGCGGCGCGGGCGGCGGCGTGCTCGGCAACTTCGAGGTGGACACCCTCGACTCGGCCGAGCCCGAGGCCCCCGTCATCTATGTGGACGGCTGGGCCGTGCTGGGCAGTGTCGAGGCGCGTCCCAAGCGCGGCAAGCTCGTCGCGGACATCCTCGACCGGGTGCAGCGCAAGGTCGACAGGAGTGTGCGCAAGCATCTGTAGCCCGGCACCGGTGGCGGTTGGGAACCCAGTGCATAGGCGCGCGTACAACGGGTAAGCCTTGACGCATCGTCTCTCGCTCGCGAAGCCGTCGTCAGGAGTAGACCGTGCTGCAACCGCCGCATTCGTCCCTGCAGGTAGCTGCCGTTCCGGCCCAGCGGGGGCCCGTGCGGGACAGGGACCAAGACGCTCCCTGGCACACCGAGGCGGTGTGCCGGCGCGACGAGGCCGGACTGTTCTTCGCTCCTTCCAAGGAACCCACCGCCGCCCGGCTCTCCCGCGAGGAGGCGGCCAAGCGCGTCTGCGCCCGCTGCCCGGTCATGGTCGAGTGCCGCGAGCACGCCCTCCTGCAGCCCGAGCCCTACGGCGTCTGGGGCGGCCTCACCGCCGCCGAACGCCGCGTGGTCCTGGCCCGACGCCGCCGTCGCGACGTCGAACTGAAGAAGACGGCCCGCGCGGCGGCCGGCCGCATAGTGGCGGCGGGCTAGCGCTAGCGCGCACGCGCACGAAGGGCGCCCCCTCCGCACAGGGGGCGCCCTTCGCGTGCCGCCGGCGCAGTGCCGCCGGCGGCACGGGGCCGTATGCGACATGCGGCTGCGCCGCGTGGGCGCGACCGGCCACCTCGGACCCGTACCCGCCGACGCGACCGCACCCTCGGCTCAGGAGGCGCCCGGCGAAGCCGATGGGGCCGATGGGGCCGATGGGGCCGATGGGGCCGACGGGGTCACTTGGCCCGGTCGAAGTCGATCGCGCTGTACGCCCGCAGCTTGCTCAGCCGGTGTTCGGAGTCGATCCGCCGCACCGTGCCCGACTTGGACCGCATCACGATCGAGTCGGTCGTGGCCGTCTCGGACCGGTACCGCACCCCGCGCAGCAGCTCACCGTCGGTGATGCCGGTCGCGACGAAGAAGACGTTGTCCCCGGAGACCAGGTCGTCGGTGGTCAGCACCCGGTCCAGGTCGTGCCCGGCGTCGACCGCCCGCTGCCGCTCCTCGTCGTCCTTGGGCCACAGCTTGCCCTGGATGGTGCCGCCCAGGCACTTCACGGCGCAGGCCGAGATGATGCCCTCCGGTGTGCCGCCGACGCCGAGCAGCAGATCGATGCCGGTGCCCTCGCGCAGCGCCAGGATGGAGCCGGCCACGTCGCCGTCGGAGATCAGCTTGATGCGGGCGCCGGTCTCCCGGACCTCCTTGATGAGGCGCTGGTGGCGGGGCCGGTCGAGGATGACGACGGTGACATCCTCGGGCGTGCGCCGCTTGGCCTTCGCGATCCGGCGGATGTTCACGGACACGGGCGCGTTGATGTCGACGAAGTCGGCGGCCTCGGGCCCGGTGACCAGCTTGTCCATGTAGAAGACCGCGGACGGGTCGAACATGGACCCGCGCTCGGCGGCGGCCAGCACCGCGATCGCGTTGGTCATACCGTTGGCGGTCAGCGTGGTGCCGTCGATCGGGTCGACGGCGATGTCCACCTCGGCGCCGGTGCCGTCGCCGACCCGCTCCCCGTTGAAGAGCATCGGGGCCTCGTCCTTCTCGCCCTCGCCGATGACGACGACGCCGTTCATCGAGACGGTGTGGACGAGGGTCCGCATGGCGCGCACCGCGGCACCGTCGGCGCCGTTCTTGTCGCCGCGCCCGACCCACCGGCCGGCGGCCATCGCCGCGGCTTCGGTGACCCGCACGAGTTCCATGGCGAGGTTGCGGTCGGGGGCCTCTGAGGGGACGTCCAGCTCGGACGGCAGGTGATGCTCGGTCATCGGAACGCACCTTTCTGATACGACGACGGCCGGATGAGGGTGTGCTCCGACTCTATCGTCCAGTACGACAAAATGAGCAGGGGACCCCACGTATGAGCGGAACAGGCACCTGCGACGATAGGGGGCGTGGCAGGTATGCAAGGCAAGCAGAAGTCGGCCCGGGACATGATCCTCTCCCTTGGGCTCATCGTGCTCGCGGCGGGCGTGATCTGGATCTTCATCCCGCACGACGACAGTGAACCGGACATCAAGCGGGTCGACTACCGGATCGAGCTGGTCACCGCCCAGCGCGCCGCGTCGTACCCGGTGGTCGCGCCGGAGGGCCTCTCCGAGGACTGGAAGCCGACCTCCGTCCGCTTCCGGGGTGACGAGTCCGACGCCTGGCACCTGGGCTTCCGCGCCCCGGACGGGGAGTACGTGGCGATCGAGCAGTCCAGGCAGAAGCCGTCCACCTTCATCCAGGACGCCACCCAGGGCGCGCGGGCGACCGAGAAGACCCAGGAGGTCGGCGGCCGGACGTGGACCCGTTACGAGGGCGGGCGGTACGACGCGCTGGTGCTGCGCGACGCGGACGACATGAAGGGCGCGACGACGGTTGTGGCGGGCACGGGCTCGTTCGACCAGCTGGCCACGATGGCGGCGGCGCTGAAGCTGTCGTGAGCCTCCGCCGCACCCCGATGACGTGACGAAGCCCCCGGTGGATGCCGGGGGCTTCGTCACGTCACGTCATCGGGGCCGCGGGGCTCAGACCGTGGTGACGACCTGGTCGTACGCCAGGCGCGGGGAGCGCGGGAACCAGGCGTCCGGGCCCGGACGGCCGATGTTGACGACCATCAGCGGGGTGTGGTCGTCGTCCAGGAACTCCTTGCGGACGCCGTCGTGGTCGAAGCCCGTCATGGGGCCGGCGGCCAGCCCGGCGGCGCGGACGCCGACGATGAAGTACGCGGCCTGGAGAGCGGCGTTCAGGCCGGCGGCGCCCTCACGCACCGGACGCTCGCTGAAGAAGGCGTCCTTGGCCTGCGGGAAGTGCGGGAGGAGCTGCGGCAGCTCCTCGTGGAACTCGTTGTCGGCCGACAGGATCGCGACCAGCGGGGCGGTGGCCGTCTTGGGCCGGTTGCCCTCGGCCATGTGCCCGACCAGGCGCTCGCGGGCCTCGGGGGAGCGGACCAGCGTGATGCGCAGCGGCGACTGGTTGAAGGCGGTCGGGCCGTACTTGACCAGGTCGTAGATCGCCTGCACCTGCTCGTCGGTGACCGGCTCGTCGGTGAAGGTGTTCGCGGTGCGGGCCTCGCGGAACAGCAGGTCCTGGGCGGCGGGGTCAAGAACGAGAGACATCGTGATCTTCCTTGGGACGTGCGTCGGAGCCGTGTACGCGGCACGGGACCGTTGACGGGACACGACGGTACGCCAAAGAAGTTCAACCTTCAACCACCCCTCTGGTGTGATGATCCACTTCACGCCGCCGCCGGAGTGAAGGCGCCCCCCGAGTTGTCCGGTCGGCGTGCGTACGCGGCACCGCAGGCCCCGGCGAGCCGGGTGCCGAGGGCATGCGCCGGGAGCTCGGCCCGTCGGGCAGGTGAACGCGGCGTGTGGGTGACTTTTGGGGGTGGTGTGCGCGTGTCCGTCGGCGGCCCGCTCTGAGGGGAGCTGCGGGCGCACCGGAGGCCGATGCGTGGGATGCGGGGAGGTTCGGCCCCGACGTGCCAACGTGCGTAGCGGGGCGGATGTGGTCCCGTCCCCCGCTCCGCCTCGCTCTGGTGAAGTGACGTACGTCACCGCCGTCGGGCGATCATTTCGCCAGGCCCGCGCGGTCCTACGGACAACACCCCGCCACCACACAGATGGGACCGCGCCGACATGACCGCCACCGTGAAGGGCCCCGCCTCCTACTTCCCGTCGATCGAGAAGAAGTACGGCCGCCCGGTCGCGGAGTGGAAGGAACTGATCCGTTCCTCGCCGCTCACCAAGCACATGGAGCTCGTCTCCTGGCTCAAGGCCGAACACGGCCTGGGCCACGGGCACGCGAACGCACTCGTCGCCCACACGCTCGCCGAGGACAGCGGTCGATAGGGCGCGGGCGGGCGGGGGGAGGGGGTAGGGGCGGCAGGACGGGCCGGCCACGGGGGCCGGCCACGGAAGGCCTACCGGCCCCCGTCCTCGCCCTCCGCCGTCGCCTCGGACTCCTCGGCCAGCGCCGCGTCCAGGCGGGCCCGGGCGCCGTCCAGCCGACGGCGGCAGATCTTCGCCAGCTCCTCGCCCCGCTCCCACAGGGCGAGGGACTCCTCCAACGTCGTACCGCCCGCCTCCAGCCGCCGTACGACCTCGATCAGCTCGTCCCGTGCCTGCTCGTACCCGAGCGCCTCGGACGCGGCCGTCGGCTGTTCCACCTCGCTGGTCATCCACCCACCCTATGCGTCGACTCGTACGGAGAACTCGCCCTCGCTGACGCGTGCGCGCAGCGTCTCGCCCGGCCCCACCTCGCCGGGGGCGCGGACGGCGTGGCCGTCCGCCCGTTGCAGCACCGCGTACCCCCGCTTCAGGGTCGCGGCGGGGGAGAGGGCCACCACGCGCGCGTGCGTGTGCGTCAGCTCGGAGTCGGCCCGGTCGAGGTGGTGCCGCAGGGAACGGCGGCCCCGGTCCAGCAGGGCCGCCACCTGCTCGGCCCGCTCCTCGATCATCCGGTGCGGATCCTGTATCGACGGCCGGGCGAGCGCGTGGGCCAGCCCCCGCTCCTCGCGGTCGACGAACGCCGCCACGCACCGGCGCGCCCGGTCCCGCAGCAGCCGGACCCGCTCGTACTCCTCGCCGACGTCCGGCACGACCTTCTTCGCGGCGTCGGTCGGGGTGGAGGCACGCAGGTCGGCGACGAGGTCCAGGAGGGGGCTGTCCGGCTCGTGCCCGATCGCCGAGACGACCGGCGTACGGCACTGGGCGACCGCCCGCACCAGTTGCTCGTCGGAGAACGGCAGCAGGTCCTCCACGCTGCCGCCGCCGCGCGCGACGACGATCACGTCCACGTCGTCGATCGCGTCCAGCTCCTTCACCGCCTGCACCACCTGCGGCACGGCGTGCACGCCCTGCACGGCGACATTGCGCACCTCGAAGCGGACGGCGGGCCAGCGGTGCCGGGCGTTCTCCAGGACGTCACGCTCGGCCGCCGAGGCGCGTCCGCACACCAGGCCGATCAGCCGCGGCAGGAAGGGCAGCGGCTTCTTCCGCTCCGGCGCGAACAGCCCCTCGCGTGCGAGGGCCTTCTTCAGCTGCTCCAGCCGCGCGAGCAGCTCCCCGACACCCACCGGCTTGATCTCGGCGGCCCGCAGCGACAACTGCCCGCGCGGCGCGTACCACTCCGGCTTGGCGTGGACGACGACCCGCGCGCCCTCGCCGACCAGGTCCGCGACGGCGTCGAACACCTGCCGGTAGCAGGTCACGCTCACGGAGATGTCGTACGACGGATCGCGCAGCGTCAGGAACACCACCCCGGCACCCGGTCGCCGGGACAACTGCGTGATCTGCCCCTCGACCCACACCGCACCGAGCCGGTCGATCCACCCCCCGATCAGCCGTGACACCTCACCCACGGGCAGGGGGCTTTCGGGAGTCGAGTTAACAGCCATGCGCCCGAGCGTATCGGCCGGGTCCGACAACGGGTCCCGCCGTGACGCCCCCACCGGTGACGCGCGTCGGCACAGGTGTGCGCGGGGTCGTCGGCGGGGGCACGCGCGCCGCCGGCTCGCGCCGCCGGTTCGCGCCCGCGGGCCGGGCGTCGTGGCTGGGCTGCACCGCTTCGTGTCCGGCCGCACGCCCCGCGCCTCGGCCGGCGGCGCGGGGCGTGCGCTCGCGCCCGGTCGGCCCCGAGGGGCCCGCGTGCCGCCCGTGCGTGCCCGGGGCGCCGTGGTCGACCGCCCCACGTCCCCGCCGGTCACCACGCCGGCTCACGCCCGGGGCGCCCGGTCGTCCTCCGAGGGGCACCGTGGCGCCGGTGCCTGCCCGGGCGCCAGGCGCCGGCCACCGTGGCCGGTCGGCCCGCCGGGGCCGGCATACCGGCTCGGGCGGACTGGCCGCCCGTCTCACGCCCCCGCCGTGCGCCGCCCGCGCGCCTGCACCGCCAGAACCGTCAGCCCCACCGCCAGCCAGACCGCCCCCACCACCTGCGCCGTCCGGGACGCCTCCACGATCACCGCGATGGTGATCGCCGCGCCGAGCACCGGCACCAGTACGTGCCGCCACCAGCTCACCGGGCCACCGCCGCGCCGGACCGCGAACCAGCCCACCACGCTCGCGTGGAGCAGCGTGAAGGCGGTGAGGGCGCCGACGTCGACCACCGAGACCAGGTGGTCGAGACCGTCGTCCCGCCGTGCCGCCCACACCGCCGCCACCATCGTGACCGCGGCCGAGACCAGCAGCGCCACCCGCGGCACCCCGGAGTCCGTCCGCGCCAGGACCCGCGGCAGCCGCCGGTCGCGCCCCATGGCGAACAGCAGCCGCCCGGCCGCCGCCTGCCCGGCCAGCGCCGCGAACGCCGCGCCGATCGCCTTGCTCACCGCGACCAGGTCGCGCAGCCACGTCCCCACGGACGCGTCCACGGCGTCGTAGAACGCCGCCCCCTGCCGCGCCGGCTCCGCCGCCAGCCGAGCCGACGACACCGGCTCCAGCAACGCCACCAGGTACGTCTGCGCCACGAACAGCACGCCCGCCAGAGCCAGACAGAACAGCAGCGCCCGCGCGACCTTCGCCGACCCGCCGGTGACCTCCTCCGCGAAAGTGGCGATCGCGTCGAAGCCCAGGTACGACAGCACCGCCACCGACACCGCCCCCACCACCGCCGACAGCGCGAACGCCCCCTGCGTGCCGTCCCCGGACAGCGGCGACAGCCAGCCGCGCTCGGCGCCGTCGCGCGCGAGGACCACGATCGCCGCCCCCACGAACACCAACAGGACCACGATCTCCATGGCGAGCACCAGGAACCCCACACGGGCCGCCGCGCGCACCCCCCACAGGTTCAGCAGGGTCGTGACGACCACCGCCAGTGCCGTCCACACCCAGCGTGAGACCGCCGGGACCAGCGCCTCCATGGCGATCCCGGAGAACAGGTACGCCACCGCCGGGATGAGGACGTAGTCCAGCGCCGCCATCCAGCCGGCGACGAAACCGAACTCCTTGCCGAGCCCCACGCGCGCGTACGCGAACACCGACCCCGCCTGGGGGACCACCCGCACCATCTGCGCGTAGCTGAACGCGGTGAACGCCATCGCGACCGTGGCGACGACGTACACGAGCGCCACCGCGCCGTGCGACTTGGCGTCCAGCGTGCCGAAGACGCCGACCGGCGCCATGGGCGCGATGAACAGCAGCCCGTAGACGACCAGGTCCCTGAAGCCCAGGCTGCGCTTGAGCCCGTGTTCCTCACCGGCCCCCCGGGCCGTCGTACCGGTCTCGGACATCGTGCCTCCGCGAGCGCCTGGGACTGTGCCTCGGAACGTCCCCGTCAGTTTCCCCGTCAAGGCCTTGCCCACGCGACCTCCGACCCGCCGAACGCGGCCTTACGATGGGTCCCATGACTGCTTCGCCTGGCCGCCGTGTCCTGCTCGCCGCCCCCCGTGGCTACTGCGCGGGTGTGGACCGCGCCGTGATCGCCGTCGAGAAGGCCCTGGAACAGTACGGGGCCCCGGTCTACGTCCGGCACGAGATCGTCCACAACAAGTACGTCGTCCAGACCCTGGAGAAGAAGGGCGCCATCTTCGTCGAGCAGACGGAGGAGGTCCCCCCGGGGAACATCGTCATGTTCTCCGCGCACGGCGTGGCCCCCGTCGTCCACGAGGAGGCCGCGCGCGGGAAGCTCGCCACCATCGACGCCACCTGCCCGCTCGTCACCAAGGTGCACAAGGAAGCCGTCCGCTTCGCGAACGACGACTACGACATCCTCCTGATCGGTCACGAGGGCCACGAGGAGGTCATCGGCACCTCCGGCGAGGCACCCGACCACATCCAGCTCGTCGACGGCCCCGAGGACGTGGCGAAGGTCGAGGTCCGCGACCCGTCGAAGGTGGTGTGGCTCTCCCAGACCACCCTCTCCGTCGACGAGACCATGGAGACCGTCGACGCGCTGAAGGACAAGTTCCCGCAGCTCATCTCCCCGCCGAGCGACGACATCTGCTACGCCACGCAGAACCGCCAGCTCGCGGTCAAGCAGATGGGCGCCGAGGCCGACCTGGTCATCGTCGTCGGCTCCCGCAACTCCTCCAACTCCAAGCGGCTGGTCGAGGTCGCCAAGCAGGCGGGCGCGCGCGACGCGTACCTGGTGGACTTCGCCGACGAGATCGACGAGACCTGGCTGGAGGGCGTCTCCACCGTCGGCGTCACCTCCGGCGCCTCCGTCCCGGACATCCTGGTCGAGCAGGTCCTGGAGTGGCTGTCGCAGCGCGGCTTCGAGGACGTGGAGATCGTCAAGGCCGCCGAGGAGTCGATCACGTTCTCGCTGCCCAAGGAGCTCCGCCGCGACCTGCGCGAGGAGGCGGCAGCCCTGGTGGCGGAGCGGGGCGGCTCCGGTACGGCCGGGGCGTGACGGTCAGTCGTCCGTCGTAACGTAGGGCCATGCAGATCTTCGGCGTGGACATCGGCGGATCCGGGATCAAGGGCGCCCCTGTGGACCTCGACAGGGGTGACCTGGCCCAGGAGCGCTGCAAGGTACTGACCCCGCACCCGGCCACCCCCGACGGCGTGGCCGACGGGGTGCGGCAGGTCGTCGAGCACTTCGGCTGGACCGGACCGGTCGGGCTCACCTTCCCGGGCGTGGTGACCGGCGGTGCCGTGGTCCGCACGGCGGCCAACGTCGACAAGAGCTGGGTGGACACCGACGCACGCGCCCTGTTCGGCGAGCGGCTGGGCGGGCTGGACGTGACGGTCGTCAACGACGCGGACGCGGCGGGCGTCGCCGAGATGCACTTCGGCGCCGGTCGCGGTCGGCAGGGCACGGTCATCCTGCTCACCTTCGGCACCGGCATCGGCAGCGCCGTCTTCACCGACGGCGTCCTCGTGCCCAACAGCGAGCTGGGCCACCTGGAGCTGGACGGCCACGACGCGGAGAAGCGGGCGTCCAGCAAGGTCAAGGACGACCACGACCTGTCGTGGGAGCAGTGGGCCCACCGCGTGCAGAAGTACCTCGCCCACGTCGAGATGCTCTTCTCACCCGAGCTGTTCATCATCGGCGGCGGCGTCAGCCGCAAGTCCCACAAGTTCCTGCACCACATCGAGGGCATCAAGGCGGAGATCGTCCCCGCGCAGCTCCAGAACAACGCGGGGATCGTGGGGGCGGCGATGCGGGCGGCGGAACGGGCCGGCGACCCCGCCTCGGGCTGAACCGACACGGCCGGGGGCCGTGCCGGCCAGGGGCCGAACCGGCCTGCACGCCGACCGCGCCCGCCACGATCCGAACCGGCCTTCACGTTGGCGCGTGGTTCCGGGCGGCGCAGCGGGCCGGCGACCCCGTTCCGGGCGGAACCGGCGCACGTGCGGGCCGTACCCGCCTCGGGCCGTAGCGGCGCGCACGTGCCGGTCACGTCCGCCACGGACCGGACCGGCCCTCGCACCGGTCACGTCCCCGCGCGAGCCCTACCGGCGCATGTGCCGGTCACGTCCACCATGGACCGGACCGGCTCTCACACCAGTAGCGTCCGCCACGGACCGAACGCGCTCTCACACCAGTAACGTCCGCCACGGACCGGACCGGCCGTCACGCCGGCGCGCGGTTTCGGGCTGCGGTGCGGCGGCGCAGCAGGCGGATCCTCCGGACGATCACGGTCGTCCCCGCGACCAGGGTCCCGCCGTAGAGCCAGCCGGCCTGGGTGGCCAGCGCGGTCACCAGCCCCATCAGCCGCCCTCCGAGACCGTCCCCGCTCTCGGAGACGGTCACGAGCCCCACGGTGAAGGCGATCGGCACGATGACGGGGGCGGTCAGCAGGTCGCCCCGGCGCACCCAGAGCGCGGTGAGCAGGCACACCGGCAGGAACAGCACGCCGTACACCGTGAGGGACGCCCCGAACAGCACCTGGTCGAGGAACCCGAGCACGGTCATCACGGCCGCGCAGAACAGGCCGCCGCCCAGCCCCGTCAGCCGCGGGTTGGGCATCTCCCGCAGGGCGTGCAGAACCCGCGGCACCACGGGCCGGGGCCGGGGCGGCCGAACCGCGGCCGGGACCGGCCGCGGCCCGCCGCCCGTCCGCTGCCCGGCCGGTCGTCCACCCGGCCCTGCCGCCGGGGTGCCGCGGGCACCCCGCCCCTGAGGGGGCAGCGGCGCCCGGCCCCGTCGCGGTCCGTACTGCGCAGGTCGCGTCCCGTGTTGCTCCACTGGACCAACTTAGGTCGGTTTATGTGTCGAATAGCCCGACAGACACGCCGTCGGACCCAGGTCGGCCAAGCCTTCGACACCGCGCGGGGCCGCTACCGCCCACCCCGTAGACTGGTGGATCGGCCCTGCCTGGCCCGCCCCACCCTCCGCATCCTCACGTACGGGAAGTCGCAACGTGTCGCTCACGATCGGAATCGTCGGTCTGCCGAATGTCGGCAAGTCGACCCTGTTCAACGCCCTGACCAAGAACGACGTGCTCGCGGCCAACTACCCGTTCGCCACGATCGAGCCCAACGTCGGCGTCGTCGGCGTCCCCGACCCCCGCCTGACGAAGCTGGCCGAGATCTTCTCCTCGGAGAAGGTCCTCCCGGCCACCGTCGACTTCGTCGACATCGCGGGCATCGTGCGCGGCGCGAGCGAGGGCGAGGGCCTGGGGAACAAGTTCCTGGCCAACATCCGCGAGTCCGACGCGATCTGCCAGGTCATCCGCGCCTTCAAGGACGAGAACGTCGTCCACGTCGACGGCAAGGTCTCGCCGAAGGACGACATCGAGACGATCAACACCGAGCTGATCCTCGCCGACCTCCAGACCATCGAGAAGGTCCTGCCCCGCCTCCAGAAGGAGTCGCGGATCAAGAAGGACGTCGCGCCCAAGGTCAAGGCGGTCGAGGAGGCCAAGGAGATCCTGGAGAAGGGTGACACGCTCTTCGCCCACGGCATCGTCCAGGGCACCGAGCGCAACGAACTCCTCCACGACCTGCACCTGCTCACCACCAAGCCCTTCCTCTACGTCTTCAACGTCGACGAGGAAGAGCTGACCGACGAGGACTTCAAGAACGAGCAGCGCGCCCTGGTCGCCCCCGCGGAGGCGATCTTCCTCAACGCCAAGCTGGAGGCGGACCTCGCCGAGCTGGAGGAGGACGAGGCGCTGGAGCTCCTCCAGTCCGTCGGCCAGGACGAGCCCGGCCTCGCCACCCTCGCCCACGTCGGCTTCCGCACCCTCGGCCTGCAGACCTACCTGACGGCCGGCCCCAAGGAATCCCGCGCCTGGACCATCAAGAAGGGCGCCACCGCCCCCGAGGCCGCCGGTGTCATCCACACCGACTTCCAGAAGGGCTTCATCAAGGCCGAGGTCATCTCCTTCGACGACCTGGTCGCCACCGGCTCCGTCACCGAGGCGCGCGCCAAGGGCAAGGCGCGTATGGAGGGCAAGGACTACGTGATGCAGGACGGGGACGTGGTGGAGTTCCGCTTCAACGTCTAATACGTCCGGCGAAAGGCCGTCTGACCTGCGACGGAGCGGGTTGGGCGGCCTTTGCGGTCCGCACAGAGTCCGCAGCGTGCTGACTTCGGTCAGCGCGCGGGGGAGCGGCTACGCCGCTTCGTCGACCTGCGGCTGGGCATCGGCGGACTGGTCCGCGTACGCCTTGTCGACGGCCGCCCGGGTCCGCTCGTCGGAGTCGGGCCACAGGTGGGTGTAGATGTTCAGCGTCATGGCCGCGTTGGTGTGGCCGAGGCGCTCGGAGACCGTCTTCACGCACTCGCCGTGCTTGATCAGCAGGCTGGCGTAGTGGTGCCGGAGGGCGTGGGGTCCGGTGCCCTTCGGTATGCCGGCCTTCGCGCAGGCGGGCCGCCAGGACCCGTCCATGAAGTGCGTGTATGCCACGGGGCCGCCTTGCGGCGCCGTTGGCGCACAGGCCGATCAGCGTGCCGAGCGCACTGACAACGGCGGCGGCGTCACCCGAGCGCAACCGCTCCATAGCCTCGCGGACCCTGGCCCCCTCTGGGAAGCGGTCCCATGGCACCTCGTCAAGCAGAAACCCGTCCTTGGCGCCCGGACGGATGCCCGCCACCACCGCGCGAACGTCAAGGGGCCCACCGACTTGGTCGAGCGGATCCCCGCCACGAACGCCCGAACCACCGCCTGGTACGCCGGGTCGCTTTCCCACGAGTTCACCCAGCAACCCTTACGACGGCTCCTACGGCCCGACGGCACAATGCTGGAGGGAGGAGTCGAATCATGCAGCTGATCATGCCAGTCGCCACAGACAGCACGCCGCGGCTGGACAGCCGGGATGTCCCGTTGATGGCGCTTCCGCGGGTTGCGCTCGGAGCGGGAAACGATCACGCACAACCCGGGAACAGAACTCGCTCAACGCTTACATGAGCGTTGATCCCCACATCGCATCCTGATGCCCTCGCTGCTCCTGGCAGCGGGGGTATCAGTCTTCAGGCGGCGCGGGCTCTGGGTAGCTGCGAGGCCCACGTCGTGACCTCGGTCAGGTGCTCGGGCTGCAGCCCGAGGTGTGGGTCGGGCTGAACGAGGAGGGTCGCCGTTCCCTTGGCGGTGCGCTCCGCCGCCCAGGCGTGGTCGAGACCGGTGAAATCGTCGTCGATCCAGACAGCGGGGGCGTTGCCCAGCCGGGTATCGACGTGGTCGCGTTTCCACAGGTAGCCATTGGGGTGGCTGGTGGTGATCTGCGGACGCGGCAGGTCGACGTACGGCAGGTCCGGGAGGCCGAGGAGCGGTCCGATGAGGGTGATGGCGTCCTGCCGCCAGCTGGTGCACCAGACCGGGGTGACCAGGCCGGCCCGGATCACATCCATGAGCATGGAGCCGTGGGCAGGGTCGAGCCAGACGGTTACCGAGTTGTCGGCGCTCCGGCCGGCGGGGACGACGTCGTGGCGGGCATGGGTGGCCGGGGTCGAGCCGTCCGCGCTGGGGAAGGGTATGAGGACGCCGTCGATGTCGAGGAGCAGGTAGGGCGGGCGCATCAGTTCCTCCGGGGAAGCCGGGGCGAATGGCTGGTCAGAGCTTGCGGGCGCGGATCAGCAGGGTGGTGGGCCAGTGGCCCATGCGGGGGTCGTGGAACTCCTGGGCCGAGGTGAGCCAGAAGCCGGCGTGGCTGAGGTGTTTCTCCCAACGTTTGGTGCCGAACTCCCACCGGGCGATGGGAAGCCGGGTGCGGTCGGGGAGGGTGACGTGGTCGCGGCGGGGACGGTCGTCACTGGAGGGACGGCGTCCGCCGCGCTGCGGGTGCGGGACGGAGAAGACGAGCACCCGGCCGGGCGTGAGGCGCTGGGCGATGGCCGGGAACAGGAGCTCTGGGGCGACGAGCCCGAGGGCGCCGAAGACGGAGTAGATCGCGTCGAACTGCTCGTCGGAGGCTTGCAGGTAGTGCAGTGCGTGGCCGGCGACGAAGGTGAGGTTGTTCAGCCGTCCGTAGTGGGAGCGGGCGCGGCGGACCTGGAGGCCGACCAGGTCGACGCCGGTGACGTGGGCGCCGTGGCGGGTGGCGAGGTGGGCGGCGTTGTGGCCGGGGCCGCAGCCGAGTTCCAGGAGCCGCTTGCCGCGCAGGTCGGGCCCGAGGAGGTCAGCGCCGGGACCTTGGCCGGGTCTCGTCGTCCACTCCATCCGGGCGGGTACTGCCAGAGGTTCGGCGAGTCCGGCGGCGGTGCGCTGGAGCGCGTGGGCGTGCCAGGGGGATGCCTGGGCAAGCACGTCAGATCTCCAGGAGGTGGAGGACGTCGGTGAGGTGGCGGCGGACGGCCTTGATGTAGGCGGGGTCGGTGGCCGGGTCGTTGATCCATCGGATGGCCTGCTCCATGAACCACTCGACGGCCCACATGCGGTGCCAGCCCAGTGCCCAGTTCTCGGCGGTGAGCCCGCCTCGCGGGGCGAGGGCGTCGGGGGTGCCGCCGGCGGTCACGTACTGCTCCAGGAAGACGCGCAGGCGCACGGGGTGCGGGGGTTCGATGGTGCCGTGCCAGCTGGCGAGGTCGAGCAGACCGGGGCCGGTGCAGGCGCGGGCGAAGTCGAGCAGCCGCCAACCGCGCTCGCCGATGTGGAGGCTGGTGGGGTGGAACTCGGAGTGCACCCAGCCGAACGGTTCCAGCGTCGCCCCTGCCGAGCGGGCCTTGGCGGCCTGGGCGATCCGGTCGAGCGCGTCCTCGACGTCATCGGCGTCCTGCCACCGGTCGGCCTTGCGCAGCCGTTCGAGGTGCTCCAGCGCCCGGGCCGGAAGTGCGCGCAGGCGCTCCTGGCCGAGGACGGGCAAGGGCGGAGCCGTGCGGGTGCCGTGCAGGATCACTGCCGCGGCGACGCCATCGAGGTCGTCGGCCTCGCGGACGGACGGTCCGAGGTCCTCCATGAGCACGCCGAGCCATCCGTCCAGGACGGCGGAGGCGTGGACCTGTGGGACGGGTACGCCGAGGGTGTGGGCCAGGCGGAGGGCCTGGTCCTCGCTGTCGAAGGGCTTCTTGGCGTACTTGAAGATGGCCGTGGAGCCGTTGGGGAAGGCCACGCGCTCGACACCGGACATGGACCACACGCGCACCTCCTCCCGTACGGCGGTGGTCTGGCCGGTCGCGGTGAGCAGGTTGTCGAGGAGTTCGGCGCTGGGGTTCGTGGTCACGTGAGGGCTCCGGGGAGGGGTGGTGGCGTCCGGGGCGGGCGAGGGATGCCGGCCCGCCCCGGAGCCTGATCGGGTGGTGGGTTACGCGGCGGGGTTCACGCGGTGGGCGTAGACCCGCTCGATCCAGCCCGCCTTGAAGGCCGCGAGGTCGTCACGGAAGCTGGCCATCGAGGCACCGTAGGGCGCGACGACGCCGCCGGTCTGGTCCGGCACGGACTGGCAGCCGTGGACGAGCCGGCCGCCGAGGGCGGCGTGGGCCTTGATGGACTCGATGCGGCGGTGCTCGTTGAACCAGCCACCGTGGTAGACCTCGTCGAGCATCCCGCCCATCTCGTCGTCCAGGTCGAAGACGACGGAGGTGGCGGCGGGGAAGAACCAGCACGGGCCGACGTTGGAGATGTGTCCGTCGAGCTCGACCTTGTTGAGCGCCATGAGCGTGGCGGCCTCGCGGAGCATCCTCAGGTGGTCGGTGGTGATCTGCGGGAGTCCGAGGCCGGCCAGGTGTTCGTCGCGGAAGAGGTACGTGTACACCTCGTAGGCGGTGGACAGCACCCGGGCCGCGTCCGAGGTGGACTCGGCGTGGGCCTTGATGAAGTCCAGCGCGAGCTGCTCGACCGCGCTCTCGGTCGTCTCGTCCACGTCCAGGAGCTGCGACGTGACCAGCTCCCAGTCGGCGACGAGCCATGTGTTCGACTCGAAGCGGAAGAAGTACTCGGTCGGGTCGATGGTGATGCGCCGGCCGTCGACCTGGATGCCAGGCAGGCGGCTCCAGCGCGGGTCGAACGCCTCAGGTAGCTCGACCGTGATGGCCGTGGTGTCGATGGTGGTCACCGTGTCTCCGTCTCTGATCGGCCAGGTTCGGGCACAGGAATGCCCGAGCCTGGTGTGGGCGTACGGAACTTCGGGGTGCCGCCCGGACCAAGGGGGGGCCTGGATTACGGGTCGTGCCGTTCCGGGCGGCTGCTGATAAGTGAACCGGTGGTCACGCTCAGTGGGTACGGTGGAGGGCAGTTGAAGCGGTATACGCGGTTTACAGCTCCAGAGCGGAGGCGATCGTGGCGGCGCAGAGAGAACCCAATTCCCGTCTGCGCGACGTCATCGCGACGGTCGACTGTACCTACGAGGCCCTCGCCAGAGACGTGCGGCGCATCGCCGCCGAGAACGGCGACATCCTCCAAACCAACAAGTCGGCCATCTCGCACTGGGTGAACGGCACCCGCACCCCTTCGGGCCGGGTAGGTCAGTACCTGGCCGAGGCGCTGTCCCGCCGAGCGGGGCGCACCGTCACCCGCACCGAGATCGCCCTCCAGGCCGGTGATGACGAAGAGCCGACGGAATCCGACCCCGTCCTCACGGCCACCGACCTGGGCCGCGCCGACGTCGAGCGTCGCCGCTTCCTCGCCATCGCAGCCTTCACCACCGCCGGCGTCGCCATGCCGCTCGGTTACGACCACGAAGCCACCGCCCGCATGCTCCGCGCCCGCACCGGCACATCCCTGGTCGGCGCGGAGGACGTGGACGTCGTACGCCAGATCACCGCGGCCTTCAGCGCCGCAGACGAGCGCCTCGGCGGCGGACACGGCCTGACCACCGTCACCGCGTACCTCGCCGACACAGCCGCCCCCATGCTGCGCGGACGCTTCCCCAGCGAAGCCTTACGCCGGGCCGCCTTCGGCGCCGTCGCCGAACTCGCCTACCTCGCCGGGTGGAAACACCACGACCTCGGCCACGAAGGCGCAGCCCAGCGCTACTACCAGGTCGGCTACCAGCTCGCCTGCGAAGCGGACCCCCGCGGCCATGCCGCCTGGATGATGCGCGCCCTCGCCCACCAGGCCCTGAGCCTCAAGCAGCCTTACCACTGCGTCGACCTCGTCGAAGGCGCCCTACGCACAGGTCTCGGCCACGTCGACGGCCAGACCGAGGCTCTCCTCCACATCACCCACGCGCGCGCATACGCTGCCGTGAACGAGAACCCCCTGGCCGCCCGCGCCTTGCTCGCTGCCGAAGACGCCCTCCTCCGCGACGACGGCCCCCAGCCCAGCTACTCCCGCGTAAGCGGCCCGGCCGCCGGCACCGTGGCCAGCCACACCGCCCGCACCCTGACCGACCTCGCCGACCACATCGGCACCGAGCAGCAGCACCGGGACGCCCTCACCCGCTGGGACCCCGAGAAGTACAAGCGCGTCCACGCCCTCACCCACGCCGACCTCGGCGACAGCCTCGCAGCCCAGGCCCGCGCTGACGAAGCGGTCGCCGCCTGGACCCAGGCCCTGGTCCTGATGGAGGGCATGACCTCCGATCGGACCCGGAAGGCGATCACCTCAATCCGCTCCACGCTCGCGGTCTACCAGCGCCGCCGCGTTCCCGGCGCCGCCGATCTCGCCCGCCGCGCCCGCGAGGCCCTCGCCTAACATGCCCAACAACCCGCCCGATGAAGGGAACACCGTGGCCCAGCAGACCGACGACCGCTCCCAAGCCCTCAAGCCGGCGCTCGAATCGATGACCCTGCTGGTCGCGGCGGTCATTGTCCACGACAAGGCCACCAACCGCGTCGTCCTGCTCCAGCGCAGCGAAAACGCCAAGTTCGCCCAAGGCCTGTGGGACCTCCCCGTCGGCAAGAGCGAACCGGGCGAGCCCATCACGGAGACCGCAGTCCGCGAGCTCTACGAGGAGACCGGCCTCACGGTGAAGCCCGAGTCCCTCAAGGTCGCCCACATCATCCACGGCGCCTGGGGCGTCGAGGCCCCCAACGGCTTCCTCACCGTCGTCTTCGCCGCCCACGAATGGAGCGGAGAACCCGAAAACCGCGAACCCCGCAAGCATTCCCAGGTCCGCTGGGTCGATGCCAATGCCATCCCCGACGCCTTTGTCGACACAACTGCCAGTGCTCTCCGTCACTACCTGCGCGGCAGTTCTCAGGTATCACTTGACGGGTGGCGTTAGTTGCGCACCCTGAGTGCGGGTGAATCCGGAAATCCGAGCTTGTTGGAGGAGCCCCAAACTGCTTTGGTTTCAAGGAGTTCGCTATGAATTAGGCGTTCAACGTACGCCTTGTTTCGCCTGGCCCGATCATTTTCTGAGAGTGAGGCACGGCGTCCTCGCTCGATCGTCGCGCGCGGTTTCCTTTCGTTCCAGCGGGTGGATTTCCGGCGTCTTAGCCAGCCAAGCTGCGTCGGTCCACATCCTCGATACAGTCCGTCTGAGACAACAGAGCCTCCCGCGACTCCGGATTGACGGCAGCGGCTTGTTTCGGCTACTCGCCGGGGAACATCGTGGCTGGAAAGTAGCAACTTCCGGTCTCATTTGCATGACGCTTCTTGCGCCGTAAAAGTTCGTCGAGCGTGAGGCGCCCGTCGAGAACGTAGAAGAAATCGAGGCCCTCCATCGTCAGGAACGGCGTACTCTCCCTGTATGCTTCTCGGGCTCCGCTAGTGAATCCATTTACGCTGATAAAGATTCCAAGCGAATTCTTCCCCTTCCGCCTCACCTTCTCATTGAAGCTGTAGAGATGGTGGGGCTGGATTGCCTCCTGCCACCACTTGGCTTCAACGATGTAGTCGTCCGTGTCGAAAGTGAGCGAGCCGTCGATTTGCTCGTATTCCAGGCTGTATGATAGGCGGGGTTCCATGTCGAACAACCTGAAGACGTCATTCAGGAACGGCTCGAAAAGCCTGCCGGCCTTCTGGCGATTATTCATGCGCTCCAGTTCGAGGAAGCGATCTTTAAGGGCGGCAAGCTTAGCTTCAAAGCCGTGCTGGGCCTCCACCACTGCGCGGTACGTGAGAAGCTCGTCATCGAACTGCGACTGTTGCTCGTGGGCAACGCGCTGGCGGTCAACCAGCCCCCTGAGATGGTCGACTGCTTCTCTTGCCTCGGCGATCAGTGATTCGGCGCTCTCGTGCCGTTTCAGCGCAGGGAAGCTCGTCAGCTGCGAAACCTCCGCCATCATCCGAAGCGAAAGGTCGCGGTATTGGCGCTCATCTGCCATCAATCGGTCCACGAACTCATCTGCGGTGGCCCACTTATAGCCGCTGAAGTCCATGTGGGCCAGCAGCGAAGGGTGGTCTGTGGCCCACAAGCGGATGAATCGTTCGAGGTCACGCTTGTACCAGAAGATCGACTTAAGCGCGCCGGCCAGAGCTCCGTAGGCGGCTGGGCTGATCGGCTGCGCTGGTTTCGGCGTGCTGGTCATCCCTCGTCCGACCTCCCAGTCTCTGTACAGGGCTGCTAACGCCTGGTCAGATGATGCTACAGAGAGGAGTCGGGTACTCACCTGCCTTCGCGTCGGATTGCCGCGTCATACGCGGCAGTCGGCGAGTTGGATGTCGTACTGAAGCCCGTGAGTGCGAGCAAGCCGGAACCCTCCAGCCCGGAAACGGGTTGGAGGCGTGCCCCATCGGAGTGCGTTGGGGCCACCTGAGACTGTGCCATGGCCCCCATAGGGGCTGTGCCACTACCGAGGGCCGCCCCCGAAGAGAAGCTCGTACGGCAGATGGTCGTCGTCCGGAACGTATGGCATGTAGTTCGGGGTCGTGCGTGCGGCGGCGGCCAAGAGCCGAGAGGCAGCTTCTTCCTCGGAGGCAGGGGTGAGTCCGAGGGCCTGCAGGAGGCGGTCCCGCTCGGTGTCGAAGTCGGAGCGGTCGGCGCGGAGGTCGGCGCCCAGCTCGTTGATCGTGAAGCCCTTCGCCAGGTCGCGCCAGAAGGGCAGCACCACGATCAGCGTGATGGCCTCGACGAGGTCGGCGCCGATCAATGTGGCCTGGCCCTCCGAGTCGGCGTACAGGACGGGCCTCTCCTCGGCCCCAGCCTCCCCGCACAGGTAGTACGTGCCGCCAGCGCCGCAACCGGCTATCGGGTGTAGGGGGATCCTGGTAGGAAGGGCAAGTTCCTCGATGGGATCCCGGCGCTCGACGTCGAAATCGCCAGGCCAGGCGAGCGCGTTGGCAAGGGAAGGCTCCTGCTCGATCCGGCGGAGTAGATCGTCTGATGCGGTCATGGGACGGAACGTAACAGCGCCCTTGGACGTCTGGTGCGGTTGGCCTGCTGATCGACGCTAAGCGGTGCTGTCAGTAGGGCGTGGCACAGTTCGGCCATGAGCTACGACCTGGCGGTGTGGGAAGGCAGCAAGCCCGCTGACGATGTGATCGCGGGCGAGGTCCTCACCCAGCTGTACGACCGCTACATCGACACGGAGGAAGAGTTTCCACCGTCACCGCGTATCGCGGAGTACGTTGCTGGGCTCTTGGCGCGATGGGTGGATCTCACGGAGGACGATGAGGACACCTCCCCCTGGTCGACGGGGCCGTTGATCGGCGAGGCGTCCGGGCCGTTCATCTACTTCCCGATGCGGTACAGCATGGCCGAGGAGGCTTCGGCCTACGCCGCCGATCTCGCGGCATCGATGGGGCTTGTTTGTTATGACCCGCAGGCTCGGCTGCTGCGGCCGTGACCGCCTTCGGACCGAGGGCGGGTGCAGTCCGGCACGACCTTCCTGTGCGGAGGTAGCGTGACCGGCATGTCCGAGGAGTTGCCCGATTTTCCCTACCACCCCGACCCCTTGGCGACCGGGGCGGTCGTTGCGTCCAGTTCGACGTGCCTCTGCTGCGGGAGGGCGCGAGGGTTCATCTACACAGGCCCGGTGTACGCGGTCGAGGAACTTTCCAACCTGCTGTGCCCTTGGTGCATTGCGGACGCCAGCGCGGCTGCGAAGTACGACGCGCACTTCATCGGTGACCCGGTCGGGGACGATGTCCCGCTTGAGGTCGTGATGTCCGTCGACGCGCGTACGCCGGGTTTCTCGTCCTGGCAGGACCCGCGGTGGTTCTTCCACTGCGGTGATGGGGCGGCGTTCCTGGGGGGCGTCGGGGCCGCCGAGCTGGCCTCGTTCCCCGATGCCCTGGAGGCGCTGCGCAGTGAGGCCGGCGCGCGGGGGTGGTCTGCCGAGGCAGCGGAGAGCCATCTCGGCGCCCTGGACAAGGACGGCCAGCCCACCGGATACCTCTTCATGTGCCGCGCCTGCGGGCGGTACATGGCGTACTCGGACTTCACGTAGCCGCAGTCGGGCGGCTGCGGCTACGGCTGAGTCCAGCTGTTGGCGAAGTCGCAGAGGAGGTCGGTCAAGCGGCGCTGTTCGGCAGGGGTGAAGTAGGGAGAGTCCTGGAGGTGCGGAAGGGACTGGACCCAAGGGTCCCAGAGGCCGTCGGGCTCCGTGAAGCGATCGGCGTGGTGTGTGCCGAGCTGTGCGTCGAGGTGGAGGAGTGCGCCGAGGGCGGCGGGCTGGTCGTAGCGCAGGTCGGTGCGGGGGAGGTAGCGGTCGAGGTAGGTGGTGAGAATCTCGGCGTCCGCGTGTGTACCGAAGCGGGCCAGGGCGAAGCAGTAGGCGCCGCCAGAGAAGCAGAACTCGCTGGCCAGGAGCAGGTCGCCGATGCGTTCGCGGAACGTGGCGCGTTGGCCTACGCCGATCAGCCAGGCGGCGGTGAAGCGTGAGCGCCACTCGTAGCCGAGGAGGGCCTCCAGTTCGGCGTCGGAGATCGTGGCTGCGTCGTCGATGAGGTGACGGGCGAAGCGTTCGGCGTGTGGCCACCCGGGCCGCAGGACGCGACCGCTTTTCAAGTCGCGGTAGCGCGGGTGATCCGAGTCCTTCCTCGTCACGTAGCGCTCGATCACATAGCCGTAGCCGATCTCCTCGGGATGCTGGAACGGCATCGGTCACCTCTCCGGGTATAGGTCGGTACGGTCGATCCAGGTGGGGGCGACGAAGATGTTGTCGCCGGCGGGGGCTTCGGAGGTTTCCAGCAGGGACCATGTGCGGGCCTCTTCGACGAGGTGCTCCCAGGGTGCAGACCAGTCAAGTTCCCAGTCCAGGGAGGTGTCGGGGACGCCGTACGTGCGACCAGCGTCCACCCGCCAGAACTGGGAGTAGAGGATCACCTGGGCGTGGTCAGCCAGGTCGCTGATGATCTTAGTGAAGTGGGCCGAGGGCCAGCCAGGGGCGTCGTCCGCTGTGGTGGCTCGTAGGCGCGCGGTGAGCGGCGGGACGACAGGGGTGCGGGCGCCGAGTTCGGTCAGGGCCCAGCGGATGCCGTTGGGCTCGCTCCAGTCCGGTGGCGTCGCCCGTTCCAGGCAGGCGCGATAGGCGCGGCGCACGGGTTCGACCGCGCCGTCGATCTCCAGGCTCGCCAGGGCCATCGCCGCCCATTCCCGGACGGTGGAGTCGTCGCTGTCCAGGAGGGCGATCAGAGCGGGGCCGCAGCGCGGGTCCGCCACCTCTTCGAGGACCTCGATGGCGGTCAGCTGCCCGAAGCCGCCGAGAGAGGGCAGACCGTCGATGATGGCGGGGATGGCGTCGGAGCCGATGCCGATCAGTTCCGCGCGGGCGTCGTAAGACGGGCCGGTCGAGTCGTCGAGCTGCTGGATGAGTCTCTCGATGTGGGCGGTCATGGGTGGTCCCGTCGCCAGAAGGTGGGGAGCCACCAGCAGAGCACCGAGCGGTCGTCGGGCCACGGGGCCCGGCCCTCGGCGTCCCAGTCCTCGAAGGAGTCGCGCGTCAGGTCGATGGGGCGCCAGGCGGGGTCGAGCGGCTCGTCCTCGGCCGGAGGGCGGACGTACCGTCGGCTGTGCTGGTCGCAGGCGCCGAAGTCCTGATAGTTGCGCTGGGCCTCGGTCAGGGAGACCTTGTTCGCGCCGCCGGGCATGGCAGGCCAGCGGAACTGGGCCCTGTCGTCTTCCCAGAAGCAGACGGGGCAGATCTCGTACGAGCCGGGCATGGCATGGAGCACACGGTGCCCGCAGCAGGGACAGGGGTAGCGGTCGCTCACCTGCGCAGTCTCGTTGCGGGGCCGGCCGGTGCGCCATGGATTTCTCGACCTCGGCACCCCCGGCCAGTCCCCAGCCAGTCCGCAGGACACCCGTAAACGGCCGTCGGCAGTCAACGCATGCCAACGAGGAAACCCCAGGTGAGAGCCTTGGACGGGGCTCCGCCGCAGGTCAGGATCAGACCACAGACATTCCGCTTCAACGTGTGAGCGGATGACACAACATCACGTCGCTGACCTGGCAAACGTGCAGTTCTGAAGGGGCCAGGCTCGTGGGAGCCCGGCTCCTTCATCGATCCCGTGCTGGATCGGTGCTGGATGTCCTGACCCGCTGTCAGGAGTGCTCAGGTGTCGTAGACGGTCGAGCGATGCCCGACGTGTACGACCCACACCACCAACTCTCCGTTGTCGATCGTGTAGATCACGCGGTAATCACCTACCCGTAGGCGGCGCCGGTCGGGCTGGGAGACGAGGGCCGTGGTGTTGAACCCCAGAGGGTCGCTCTCCAGCTCGGTCAGCTTGGCCAGAATGCGGAGGGCCGTGTCTCGCGGGACCTTGCGGAGTTCGGCCTGAGCCTCGGGCCGGAAGACGGTGCGGTACTCACTCACTGCGCGCCAGCGTCTCCCTCATGATGTCTTCGATCGGGATGCCGGGTGCCGGGTTGGTCATGCGCTCGTCGATGATCCGGTTGATCTCGCGCTCTTCCCATTCCTGGTACTTGCGCAGCACCTCGATGGACACCACGGCGGCGACCTGCTTGCCGCGCCGGGTGATGACGGTAGGTACGTCGTCCCGGTCGGCCCGCTCCACGACCTCGGCCAGGTGCGCCCGGACATCGCGGATGGACTCTATGGGCAGTGACTGTGTCATGCGCCCAAGGGTACCGAGTGTCTCATGTGTACACAACGGCTCATTGTCGCTCGGGCGTACTGGATGAGCCGTGACCGTGCTGGATCTGTGCTGGATCGGATCTCCAAGAGGCACGTTTACGAAGGTGGGAGCGTCGTGGTGGGCGTTCCGCTTCAATGTGTAGCGGTTCTGTATCTCCACGTCACTGACCTGGCGAACTCGCACGTCGGAGAGGGTTCGGCTTTTCGGAGTCGGGCCCTCTGTCTTTCCGTGCTGGGACGTGCACTGTCCTCAGCAGGGAGCGTCCGGTTCACGCTGTGGCCCGGGGGTGAGTCTCTCGTCCGAACACCGCAGGTCGGCGAGGAGGCCGTCGAGCGCGCTGTCGAGGGCGGCGGCATTGGCCTGGTCGAACCATGTGGTCCGGATGCGTTCGTTGTTGCCCTTGGGGGTCTCGTGGTCGGCCGCGAGCCGTTGCAGGCTGCGGGTCTCGTCGCTCAGGGCGCGGCCGACGGCCCGGAAGAGGCCCCGCACGTAGCGTTCCGCGTCGTCGGCGGGGATGCCGTGTCCGGCGGCCCACGACGTGAGCGCGGCGAGGTAGGCGTAGTGGGTGGTAAGTGTCCCGGTCAGTGCGGAGAAGACGTCGAAGGCCGCCTCGTCCGCGACCGGCAGTGCTCCGCCGAGCTGCTCGAAGAAGGCGTCGGCGGCCGGGTGCGACGGGTACGTCACGGTGACAGAGCGGCGTTCGCGTACGGAAGGCAGCGGGATGGCGCGTACCAACGGGGCGTCGGTGGCGAGCATGCCGCGCAGCTCCTCGTTCGCGACCCCGGCCATCACGTTGACAACCACTTCGGCCCCGTCCACCCGCAGGCCGTCCAGCGCTTCGTGCCGGTCCTGACGGCGTACGGCGATGATCACCAACTCGGCGCGGTCCACGACCTGCTGGTTGTCGGCGCAGACGCGGACGCCGTCGTACCGCTCGGAGAGTGCGGTGGCGGTGCGGGCGCCACGCGGCGAGAGGAACACCTCGGGCGCCGGGCCGCCCGCGCCGCACAGGCCCTGCACGAGGGCCCGGCCGATCTCTCCCACTCCGATGATGCCGATGCGTTTCACGGTGCCGTCCTCCCTGGTGTGTATCAGCGGGTTCTGTGCCGAGCGCGGAGTTGCCGCACGTCACGCCGGTCGCGGCTGTCTCCACAGCAGAGCGATCGCCAGGGCGCCTGCCAGGCAGGGAGCCACCCCGGCCCAGCCCAGGGCCGGTGGCAGGCCGGTCGAGCCTGAGGTGTCCTCGGTGAGCAGCCCGGTCAGCGCGAGGCCGGCGCCGAGGACGAACAGCATGGTCGAGACAGGGCGGGCCCACCGCTTGCCCGCTTTGACGGCCCAGGTCGCCCCGAGCCAGGCCAGTGCGCCGAGTGCTCCGGTGATGGTCAGCAGGACGAGGCAGGTGTTGACGGCCGAGTCCACCCGGGCTGGGGAGTAGGCGGGATAGCCGGTCCGGATGTGGTCGGCCAACAGGTGGGTGGTGGCACGGTCTGCGTAGGGGGCGACGGTCGCGATGAGGGTGAGGCCAAGTCCCGTGTACATCGCCCCGATCGCCCCTCGCCGGTGCGTGCTCGGCATGGCGCTCCGTTTCGGCGTACGGGGTGGGTGAGTGCGCGGTCCGGCGCTCATCGGTCGCCCCTCACTTCGTCAGGGCCGCGCGGAGGAATGCGAGGATCTCCGCGCGGGCGGGCTCGGCCTGCGGCTGCACTCCCGGCAAGGTGAGGAACGCGTGCACCGCTTCCGGGTATTCGGTGATCCGTACCGTCGTTCCCGCCGCGCTCAGCCGCTCTGCGTAACGGCGGCCGTGATCGGCCACCGCGTCATGGGTCGGCACCACCACGAGCGCCGGAGCCAGCGAGCCGAGGTCCTCGGCGTGCAGCGGTGATACCGAGCGGGCATCGGTACCCGGTGGCACCGCGAGGCGCTGGAACAGTTCCAGTTGCGGAACGGTGAGGCCCGTGCTGTATCCGTACTCGGACATCGAGGCGTGCGCGTACATCGTCGCGGTCACGTCGACCGCGGGGTTGACCAGCACCTGCGCCCTGAGCCGCAGGCCGGCCTCCCTGGCCCGGATTGCCGTCAGGGCGCTGATCAACGCGCCGCAGCTCTCACCGAAGACGGCCACCCGGGCCGGATCCACGCTCCATCGCTCGGCGTGCCGCACCACGTGCTCGAGCGTCTCCCAGCAGTCGGCGGCGGCCTCGGACAGCGAGGTCTCCCGGTCGAGGAGCCGGTGTTCGACGGAGACGACGAGTGCGGGGAGTTGGGCGGCGAGGTGGCTGTTGGCCCAGTCGCACTGGACGGCCGTGCCCACGAACCCGCCTCCGTGCACATGGAGTACGAGGGGGAGGGGGGCCTGGGAGGCTCCGCTGGGCCGGTGTACGCGCACGGGGACGGCGCGGCCGGGCAGCGGCACCTGCTCCCAGTCGATCGTGGCGCCCGGATCGGGGTGCCCCAGGAGGGACCGGGCCGCGTCGGACGCCCGGAAGTGGTTCTCCGCGACGCGATAGGCGGCCACGTCCTCGTCCGTGACCGACGACCAGTCCGGCTGTGGTGGCCGGTCCGCGGTGGTGATCTCGCTCATGCCTGTCCTCCGGGTTCTTCGGCAAGCCCCTTTGAAATCTACGCCGTAGGTTTCGCTGTGTACGCTAATTTCTACGTCGTAGATTTGGCAAGGGGCGAAGGAGGGGTGGCCGTGGCCAGGCGTGCCCGGGGTACATCGGCGGGGCTCGACCGCGAGCGCATCGCGGCCGCGGCCGTCGCACTCGTGGATCGCGACGGCCTCGAGCGTTTCGGCGTACGGCGACTGGCCGAGGAGCTCGGGGTCGACCCGATGTCGCTCTACCACCACGTCAAGGGCAAGGCCGCGCTCCTCGACGCGGTCTGCGAGGCCGTGCTCGCCGAGGTGGCGGCTGCTCCCGATGGCGTGTCGCACGACTGGGAGGAGGTCGCCCGGCGAACGGCCCACTCCTACCGGGACATGGCGTGCCGGCATCCTCGGGTGTTCCCGCTGCTGGCCACGCGTGCTCAGACCTCGCCAGTGGCCGTGACCGCCCTGGAGCGTCTGGTCTCCGCGATGCGTACGGCCGGCCTGCCCGACCGAGTGGCAGCGGACGCCCCGATGGTGCTGTTCGGCTTCCTCAACGGGCACTTGATGGCATCCACCGGCGGCGGGCCCGACGGTCCCGCACCCGTGCCCGAGTTCGACTCCGGTACGTACCCCGGCATGGCCGCCCTGGCGCCCCGGTGGTCCGACTTCGGTTCTGCCGCGGAGTTCGACCGGATGCTCGACATCGTGCTCGACGGGATCAGGGCTCAGGCAGCTCGTTCCGCCTGAACGGGACGTGCGTGCGCGGGGACTCCGGGTCGGTGCCTCGGGGTGCACCCTCGCCAGGCTGTTCCTGGCCGGCACGGGCATGCCGTTCGGCCCGCTGGCGCACCTCGTCCGCCTCCAGGCGGCGCTTGCCCGCGCCGGCCGTGGGTGAGCCGCTCCAGCGGGTGTCACGCTCCGTCGGACACGAAACGGTCAGCGCGTGCGCGCGTTCCGACGTGAGACCGGAACCTCGCCGCACAGTTCCGACCAGTCGTCGCGGTCTGAGGTCAGCACCAGGACGGGCGCCGGAGAACGGAGCGCCATCGCGGCGACGAGGGCGTCGATGGCGTACTCGTGGCCGTGCAGGCCGACGGCGTCGCTCAGCAACTGCACCGCGGTGAGACTGTCCGCCTGGGTGACGTCCTGGACCTGGAGGCGCGAGAGCACCCAGTGCAGCCGGGCCTCGTCCGTCTTTCCGTAGACGGCCTCCACCACCGTCAGGGCCGACACGAGGACGGGCACGCCCACGCGCCGAGCGGCCTCGATCCCTTGTGGTGGAATTCGCTTCCACGTCTGATACGCCTGGCAAGAGGCCGCCTGACCTGCGGCGGAGCGGCTTGGGCGGCCTTTGCGGTCCGTGCGGAGTGCGCAGTCGACTGATCGCGAGAACCCGGTGTCAGCCCGTGTGCAGGGCCAAGTTGAGGACGACATAGCTCTGGTGCTCGCGCCCGTGCGGTGAGCGGACGGTTGACACGAGGACCTCGGCGGTGATCCGACGGTTCGCGAAGGCACTCAGCAGGCTGGTGACCTCGTGATTCACGCGCGCCGTGATGACGCCCCGGTCGGCCGTCTCGATCTCCACCGTTCCCCGCAGCACGCTGCCGCCGACGAGCCTGCCCGCCAGCCGCTCCGAGTGCTCCTCGGGCTGCGCGGCGCGCAGCGCGTCCCGGCACCGCTGGGCGTTTCCCGAGCCGAGACGGGATGCGCGCACACCGTTGTACGGCGAACTCCAGGTCAGGCTGACATCGGTGCCCGAGTCAGCGAGTACTTCCGTCAGGTCGGCAAGACGGTTGAAGACCCGCCCACCCAAGGGCAGCGCTGTTTCGATCACCGCGTCGATCGCTCCCGGGCCTGCCTCCGCCCGGTCGGTGATGTCAAGGACGGTTCCCATCGCGCGGTCCAGCAACGACTCCGTCGAGGCCACCCCCGGTAGCGGCAGCTCGTCCTCGTCCGTCGGCGCTTCCTCCAGGACCATGCCGTACGACGAGGGAAAGGTCGCTGCGGCGTAGAGCCGTGTTGCTTTTCGGACCGCGTGCGGCAACGGGCCGTAGTCGTGTGTGGGGCGACTCTCGTCGAGGGCGTGGGCGACGGTGGTGACGGCCTCCTGGAAGACGGTCAGCCACTGTCCGAGTACGGACGACTCCACGCGATGTTCCCGGACGGGCGTCCCTTCGAGAGCCAGCCGGAGCGATCGCGGGGCCGTACCGGCTTCGGTACTGCCGGTCGCCCAGCCCACGGTTTCCAGCAGCTTGCGCCGCTGTGCCGCGGCGAATTCGTCCGCCGACCGCACCGGACGGCGACCGTCTGCTTTGACACGGTGGGCCTGCATCCAGGCCCTCAGGGCCTCCTTGTCCGAGGGATCGGGCAGGTTCTGCGGGCTGTTCACAGCAGCACCTCCACATATCCTCGCCGGGCCCTTTCGGGGATGCCGTTCTGCCCGCTCCGGCAGCGCTGCCAGACCTCGTCATAGACCCCGAGGCTTTCGAAGACCTTGTGGTCGCTGGGTGCCATGGCCCCAGTCACCCCCAGGGAACGGAAGTCCTCCGTCTTGGGAAGGCACAGGACATATGCGTCCACTCGCATGGCGTGGCGCATACACCAGTCCTTGGTACCCAGATTGTCAAGGTAGTCAATCGTGTCGGCGTCCGCCATCGCCCGGGCGTATGCATCCGGAGGTATGAGGTAGGTGACGTCGACGTCCTCGGGATCCACCTTGCCGCTGACGAAGCTTCCGGCGAGCCATAGCCGACCCACTGCTCCGGTGGTGAGGTCCACCATTGCGTAGTGGGTCTTCAGCTCTTCGAAGAGGTGGCCGCGCGTGGACGAGTCCGCGAAGTACGCCGCCTTCACCAGTTCGGACTCGACTTCGTCCCAGGTCAGCGGAAACCTGCCCGGGGGAGGGCACTCCGTGACGGGATCGAATGCGGGTAGCGGTGACATAGGGACCCTTTGGGCAGATGGTGAACGCAGAGTCAACCTAATGGATCTCTCGGTGACGCGTGGACCGAATGCGTGAACACGTGGCAGGACCACCGACCCCCGCAGCGAGTCGGGAAGTAGCCCTCCACGTCAACAGCCTCGAGGTGCTCCCCGTCGTATGGCCTTGCACGACGCATGGTGAAGATGCTGGAGGAGAAGCCCCGTCTGTCTGCTGGGGACGCCCGCCACCCGGCAGGCCGGTTCCGGTCGTTCGGGGGGAGCGCTCCAGCCCGTCGGCCGGCAGGTGGGCGAGCCCCGGCGGATGGCGTCCGTGACCCTCGTCGGGTGGAATCGGTTCGTGGGCCGCCAGAACCGGCGGGCCACAGTCGATCTCCGTATCCGTTCGAGGACCACGTGCCCATGCCCCGCTCGTCCCCGCGCCTACGCCAGTCCGCCCGCGCGCTGCGTCACTGGGCAGCGCGTCCCCATGTGCTGTTCGGCGGCGTGTACGGGGCGGTGCTGGCCAGTTCCATGGTGGCCGCCCTCACCGACCAGGGCGCGACCGCGCCCGCCGCCCGGCTCAGCAGCGCGCAGTGGCTCGCGGTCACGGCCGTCGCCTCGGCCTTGGCGCACGGCTACGCCCATCTGATCGCCCGGCGCGGTGACCAGACCGTTCACGGTGTGCGCGTGGTGGCACGCCTGCTGCTGTCCGAGTGGCCGTTGGTCCTGGCGACGGCACCGACGATGATCCTGCTGCTCGGCGCGGGGTGGGGCTGGTGGTCCTCGCCGGACATCGAGTACGTGGCTTTCGCCGTGAACGTGGTGCTGCTGTTCGCCTGGGGACTGCTCGCCGCCCGCGCCGGAGGCCGCACCTGGGGCTCCGCCTTGAGGATCGGCATGGCGGACGCGCTGCTGGGCCTGGTCGTCGTGGTGGCCAATGCCCTCATCAAGTAGGAGGGCGACCGGCGGTGCCGTTGCCGCGGTCTGCCGGATGTCCTCCTCCGGACCAGCTCGTTCGTCTCCCGTCGGCCCACCGGCAACCGAACCGCTGGGCAACTAAACCGCTAAACCCGCTGTTCCTCCCCGTCGCGCCCGCAAGCACCGGCCTCCAGCAGCAAAAAAGGGTGCTGCGCGAGTGATTGACACTCGAAGCGCCTGTCTCTACGGTCCCTTTCAATTAACCGGTACAGGCAGGCGACGGACAGGGCCTGTCCGGGTGAACGCCGCGAGAACGTCCTCCGTACGGACCCGTTGCCGGAAGCCGCCCGGCAGCGTGGGGCCGCTCACCGTGCGCGGGCGGCTGCCCGCCTGCCGTGCCACAAGCCGACGCGCCGTCTTCCTTTGGACGAAAGAGACGCACATGCCTGGTCGCTGCTCCGCCGCGGCCGGACGCCACAGGCCTCCGGCCCGTCCCGTTCGTGCACCGCCCCCGGCGGACCATCGTTGCGCACCAGGCAGAACGCGGCAGACCGCATCGGACCACCCGCCGGCCGTGCACGTCGGCCGAGCGCGCTCGACACCATCGCACAGGGACACGTGCGTGCCCAAAGGCCCGTCGGTGAGACGGACCGGGACGGCCGCCCCAGAGCCGGGAGACTCACCATGAAGAAGAAGCTGGCCGCAGCCGCGGGCACGGCGATCGCCGTGTGCGCGTCACTGCTCGCGGTCGCACCACAGGCGCAGGCCCAGACGCAGGCCGTGGCCCAGACACAGGCCGACGCCCAGACACAGGCCGACGCCCAGGCCGCCGACACACCGGGGTTCCACATCAGCGCGGGCCGTCTTCTCGACGCCAACGGCAAGGACTTCGTGATGCGCGGCGTCAACCACGCCCACGCGTGGTACCCCGACCGCACCGACCAGGCCCTGAGCGACATCAAGGCCCTGGGCGCCAACTCCGTACGGGTGGTGCTCGCCACCGGCGACCAGTGGACCCGCAACGACGCCGCCGACGTCGCGCACGTCGTCGCCGAGTGCAAGGAGAACCGCCTGGTCTGCGTTCTGGAGGCACACGACACCACCGGTTACGGCGAAGCGGGCGCCGCCGTCCCGCTGTCCAGAGCCGTGGACTACTGGCTCGGCGTCAAGGACGCCCTCGTCGGCCAGGAGAAGTACGTCATCGTCAACATCGGCAACGAGCCGTACGGCAACTCCCACTACGGCGCCTGGACCGCCGACACCAAGACGGCCATCGGACGGATGAGGGCGGCGGGCATCGACCACACCCTCATGGTCGACGCGCCCAACTGGGGCCAGGACTGGTCCTTCACCATGCGCGACAACGCGGCCGCGGTGATGGCCGCCGACCCCGACCGCAACACCCTCTTCGACATCCACATGTACGGCGTCTACGACACCCCGGCCGAGGTCAGCGACTACCTGGGCCGCTATGTGTCCGCCGGACTCCCCGTCGTCGTGGGCGAGTTCGGTGACATGCACTCCGACGGCAACCCCGACGAGGACGCCATCATGGCCACCGCCGAGTCCCGCGGCGTCGGGTACCTCGGCTGGTCCTGGAGCGGCAACGGCTCCGGGGTCGAGTACCTCGACCTGGTGCAGAACTTCGACCGGAGCAGGCTCACCGCCTGGGGGCAACGCCTCTTCAACGGCACCAACGGCATCAAGGCCACCGCCAGGGAAGCCAGCGTCTTCGCGGGCACCGGAAACGACGACACCACCGCCCCCACCGCCCCCGGCACCCCGGCCGTGACCGGGGTCACGGCCGACAGCGTCCGGCTGACCTGGCCGGCGGCCACGGACAACACCGGGGTGAGCGGCTACGACGTCGTACGCGTCGAAGGCGGTCAGGAGACCGTCGCCGCCTCCACCCCCACGACGACGGCCACGGTCACCGGTCTGGCCGCGGACACCACGTACACCTTCGCGGTCTACGCCCGGGACGCGGCCGGCAACCGTTCCCCGCGGTCGGCGACGGTCACCGCCACGACCGACGACAACGTTGTCGGAGCCTGCTCCGTCGAGTACCGGCTGAGTGACTGGGGCAGCTCCTTCAACGCCGACGTCACCATCCGCAACCGCTCCGACAAGGCCGTCGACGGTTGGGAGCTGGTCTTCGACTTCCCCGGCGCCCAGAAGATCAACTCGGTCTGGAACGCCCGGGCGACCCAGCAGGGCGGCACGGTGCGGGCGACCCACGAGGCGTGGACCCGGACGATCCCCGCGGGCGGTTCGGTGAGCTTCGGCCTCAACGGCTCCTCCTCGGGCGGCAACGGCATCCCCACCGCCTTCGCCCTCAACGGCCAGACCTGCGGCTCCTGACACGACAAGGGGTGAGGGGGCGTGGCAGCCGGCCGCGCCCCCTCACCCCTGCGTCCGCTCGTCACGCACGCGGTGAGGCCGTCGACGCCCTCGGCACCAGCGACGGCGTCGCCACGGGCTGGGACCGGACCTCGTGACCGGCGAGCACCTCGAACAGCACCCGCGTCACCTGGGCCCCGAACCCGTGCACGTCGTGACTCATCGCCGACAGCGTCGGATGGGTCAGCCGGCACAGCTGGGAGTCGTCCCAGGCCAGCAGGGACAGATCGTCCGGCACGGAGACGCCCATCTCGGCGGCCACGCCCAGTCCCGCGACCGCCATGATGTCGTTGTCGTAGAGGATCGCCGTGGGCCGCTCGGCGGACAGCAGCAGGGAGCGCGTGGCGCGGGCGCCCTCCTCACCGGAGAAACCCGTTTCGACGTGCAGGCCGCCCTCGAGGCCGAGTTGCTCCATGGTCTCCTCGAACGCGACCGCGCGGATGGCGCTGTGCCCCAGTCCGGTGGGGCCGCCCACGCGCGCGATGCGCCGGTGCCCGAGGGCCGCCAGGTAGCGCACCGCCTCCACGACGGCGGCGGCGTCATCGGTCCACACCGAGGGGAACCCCCCGGTGAGACTGGGATGACCGACCGCCACGGCGGGAAGGCCGAGCCCCCGCAAGGGAGCGATACGAGGATCCTCCTGGTGGAAGTCGACCAGGATCGAGCCTCCTATCTGGCGCTCCCTCCACCAGCGCTCCTGCAGCAGGATCTCCTCCTCCAGGGAGCCGACCAGGCGCAGCAGCAGGGAGCAGTCGCGCTCGGCGAGCACGCTCTCGATGCCGGAGATGAACTCCATGTAGAAGGGTTCGAGGCCGAGCAGGCGGGCGGGCCGGCAGATGGCCAGCCCGATGGTGTCGACCGACTGCCGGGACAGGCTGCGGGCCGAGGAGTTCGGCGCCCATCCCAGCTGCCGGGCCGCGGCGAAGATCCGCTCCCGGGTGGCCTCGGAAACCCCGGGTTTGTGGTTGAACGCCAGGGACACGGCACCCTTGGACACCCCGGCGGCCGCGGCGACGTCCTTGATGGTGACGCGTTCCGAGGGTGCGCTCACGCCGGTTCCACGCAGAAGAGGGCCGCGCGTACGGCGTTGGCTCCCGTCTCGGCCGCTCCCCGCACCCGCAGACGGGCCTGCTCACCGGGCAGCAGCGTACGCAGTCCGGTGTCACAGACGGTGTCCGGCCCGAGCCGGTCGGCCTGCAGCAGGAGGTCGCGTACCAGGGTGTGTGCTGTCACCACGACCTCAACACTATCCCCACCGCTGCTCACCGGGGACTCCACAGCGACGTCGTAGCGCGGAGCGGGGTAGGCGAACTCCTTGTCGACGACGGGGAAGTGCAGGGCGCGCAGTTCGCCGCAGTCGGCGACGAGGAACTCCTTGGCCGACTGCTCGTCGGGTGCCAGCGCCTCCGGCACGGCCTGCCGGTGCACCGAACGTGCCGCGACGCTCACGTCGAGGGTCTGCTCCGCCACCGCGGTGCCGTCCGCCCGCATCCGGCGCAGGGTCACGCGCGCCCGCCAGGGCTCGGCGCCCTGGTTGACCACCGCGAGCACCGGGCCGTCGGGCGCGGGCTGGAGGGTGAGGAGGCGGTCGGCGTAGACCCGGCGCAGCTCGTGGTAGAGCGGCTTGAGCCGGCCGTCGCCGTCGACGGCCGACCAGGAGCTGACCGGCCAGCAGTCGTTGAGCTGCCAGACCACCGTGCCGGCGCACACCGGCCAGTGCGAGCGCCAGTGCTCGATCCCGGTGGCGATGGCGCGGGCCTGCACCACCTGGGTGAGGTAGTGCCAGCGGTCGAAGTCGTCCCCGGGCAGGTCGAAGTGGCGCTCCAGGCCCCGGTTCAGCTTGCCGTTGCCGTCCTCCGCCTTCTGGTGGTGCAGCATGCCGGGGGAGTCCGGAGCGAGCCGCTCGCCGGGCAGCGCGCGCCGCAGGGTCGTCAGCGCGGGCGGGGCCTGCCAGCCGAACTCCGATACGAAGCGGGGCACCGAGTCGCGGTACTCGGCGTAGTCCCGGCGGTTCCAGACCTCCCACGAGTGGTAGGTGCCGTGGGCCGGGTCGTTGGGGTGGTGGTCCCACGAGCCGGACCAGGGGCTGCCCGCGGTGTAGGGGCGGGTGGGGTCGAGTTCGGCGACGATCCGGGGGAGCAGCCCCAGGTAGTAGCCCTCGCCCCAGGAGTCCCCGCCGAGCTCGGGCTCCCAGTCCCAGTCGCGGAAGCCCCACAGGTTCTCGTTGTTGCCGTTCCACACCACCAGGCTCGGGTGCGGCATCAGTCGGACAACGTTGTCTCGCGCCTCTGCCTCGACCTCGCCGCGCAGCGGCTGCTCCTCGGGGTAGGCGGCGCAGGCGAAGAGGAAGTCCTGCCAGACCATCAGGCCCAGCTCGTCACAGGCGTCGTAGAAGGCGTCGTCCTCGTAGATCCCGCCGCCCCAGATGCGCACCAGGTCCACGCCCGCGTCGGCCGCCTGCCGCAGCCGGGTGCGGTAACGCTCGGGCGTGATCCGGGAGGGGAAGACGTCGTCCGGGATCCAGTTCACGCCCCGGGCGAAGACGCGTACGCCGTTGACGACGAGGGTGAAGCCGGTGCCGTGCTCGTCCTCGGAGCGGTCGAGGACCACCTCCCGGAAGCCGATCCGCCGGTGCCAGGAGTCCAGCGGTCGCTCCTCGGACCCCTCGTCGACGAGGACCAGCTCCATGTCGTACAGGGGCTGCTCGCCGTACCCGCGCGGCCACCACAGGGACACGTCGGGCACGTCGAGCGTCAGCACGGCCTGGTTCCCGTCCACCGAGGTCCGGGCCCGCACGCCGCCCACCGTGGCGCGCACGGCGAGGGGGCGGTCCGCCCCCTGCGCCGTGCGTTCGATGCCGACGCGCACCTCCACGCGGCCGGTGCCGTCGGCGACCGTCACCAGTGGACGCACCTCGGCCAGGCGGGCCGTCGACCAGCGCTCCAGCCGCACCGGCCGCCACATGCCGGCGGTCACCAGGGTGGGGCCCCAGTCCCAGCCGAAGCTGCACGCCATCTTGCGGATGTACTGGAAGGGCTCGGGGTAGACGTTGGGGCGGTCACCCGTCAGCGCGCGCACCGACTCGGCCTCGTCGTAGGCGGAGGCGAAATCGACGTGCAGGGGCCCGCTGAGGCCGGTGACGTCGAAGCGGTAGCGGCGGTGCATGTTGCGGGTACGGCCCAGCTCCCGCCCGTCCAGCGTGACCACCGCGGCCGTGTCCAGGCCGTCGAAGACCAGGTCGGTCCGCTCGTGCCCCGCCCGGTCCGTGTCGGCGGCGGCGAGGTCGCGGACGTAGCTCCAGGCCCGCTGTCCGACCCAGGCCACCTCCGCTTCGTTGGCGCCGATGAAGGGGTCCGGGATCAGGCCGGCCGTGAGCAGGTCGGTGTGGACGCAGCCGGGCACCTGGGCGGGCAGCAGGTTCTCACTGTGGCGAAGGCCCCAGCCCTCGGTGAGCTGGACAACTTCCTTCATGTGCGGCTCCTTCGGCAGGACGGGCCCGGTTTCGTGTACAACGCAGCTCAACCTAAACCCCCGGTGGTGAACCGGTCTAGCCCTGTGTTTCGGCAGGTGTTCAGGGCGAATTCCTGTAGGTGTGCAGTTGGAAGGGGTGGTTCCGACCTCGACGCCTTGATGCAGGTAACGATTAAGTATCGCGGCTGAGAGAGAAGCTTTACCGGTTCACCGTCGGCTGACATAGTCGCCGTCAACCACCGGAGCCCGAGCCGTAGTCCTTGGAAGGAGCTGGGCACATGGGGAAGAAGACGCTGAGCGTCGCTCTGCTCACCACCGCGATGCTGACCGTCGCGGGGTGCAGCGGAGGAGGGAGCCCGAACGCTGACGAGACGGCCGCCGCGCCGGTCAACCCGGACGGCGTCTCGGGCGACATCACCGTCCTGACCAACCGCACCGACCTGGTGCAGGACGGCACCATGAAGAAGTACGCGGAAGACTTCAACAAGACCTACCCCAAGGTGAAGGTCAAGTTCGAGGCCCTCACCGACTACGAGGGCGAGGTCAAGATCCGCATGAACACGGAGGACTACGGCGACGTCCTGCTGATCCCGGCGGTGGTGGCGAAGGGGGACTACCCCAAGTTCTTCGCCCCGCTCGGCGACACCGCCTCGATGAAGGACACCTACCGCTTCACCGACAAGACCGACGTCGGCGGCAAGACGTACGGCATCGCCACCTTCGGCACCGCCAACGGCTTCGCCTACAACAAGGCGCTGTGGAAGAAGGCCGGCATCACCGACTGGCCGACCACCGCCCAGCAGTTCCTCGACGACCTCAAGGCGGTCAAGGAGAAGACCGGCGCCACCCCCTACTACACGAACTTCAAGGACGGCTGGCCGCTCAGCAGTCCGTGGACCAACAGCATCGGCTCGGTGAGCTGTGACAGCCAGGCCTCCGACAAGCTGGCCGAGATGGACAAGCCCTGGGGTGAGGGCACCGAGCTGAACGCGCTCGACGGCCTGCTCCACGACATCGTCCACGAGAAGCTGTCCGAGAAGGACCCGGCCACCACCAACTGGGAGAGCTCCAAGACCCTCCTGGCCAAGGGTGAGGTCGGCAGCATGATGCTCGGTTCCTGGGCGATCAACCAGATGCGGGACGCGGCCGAGAAGGCCGGCAAGAACCCCGACGACATCGGCTTCATGCCCGTCCCGGCGCAGCAGGGCGGCAAGTTCTGCGCCACCCTGGTCTCGGACTACCAGCAGGCCGTCAACATCCACTCCGACCACAAGAGCGCGGCCCGGGCCTGGATCGACTGGTTCACCGAGAAGTCCGGTTACGCGACCAAGGAGGGCGCCGTCTCCGCCCTGAAGGCCGAGGCGATGCCGACCACGCTCAAGGGCTATGTTGACAACGATGTCAAGATGGTGGAGCGTTCCGAGGCCAAGACGGCCGAGGTCAACGCCATCGACAACGCCTCCGAGATCGGCCTGGCCAAGCCCGACTACCGGCAGAAGCTGATCGACATCGCCCGCGGGGCCGTGGACGGATCACGCGAGGACTACTTCGACGAACTGAACAAGCGCTGGTCCGAGGCTCGGCAGACCGCCGGCTCCTGAACCGTCGCCCGCCGGGTCCCGGCCTTTCCGGCCCCCTGACCGGGACCCGGCGTAGCAGCGCCCTCAGCGGACGACGAAAGGCCCTGGCTCCGCAATGACCCGAACCGCATCCACCGCATCACCGCCCGCTCCGGCCGCCGAGCCGGGCCGGACCGGCAAACAACCCTCCCGGCAGCGCGCGCGGGGCGGCACGTCCTGGCGGCACCAGCCGTTGCGCCGCGTGACCCCGTGGCTGTTCCTCCTCGCTCCCCTCGCCCTGCTGGTCACGTTCACCTACGTGCCCGTGGGCAACATGCTCTACTACAGCTTCACCGACTGGGACGGCGTCAGCCCCGAGCGGAACTTCGTCGGCACCGAGAACTACACCGAGCTGTTCACCCGGCCCGAGCTGTTCCGGGTCTTCGCGGTGAGCCTCTACTACCTGGCGGCGTCGTTCGTGCAGGTCGCGATCGCCCTGTACTTCGCCACCATCCTCAGCTTCGACCTGCGCTTCAGGAACCTGTTCAAGGGCATCCTGTTCTTCCCCTACCTGATCAACGGGGTCGCGATCGGCTTCGTCTTCCTGTACTTCTTCCAGGACGGCGGCACGCTCGACTCGGTCCTGTCCTGGTTCGGCGTCGGCACCGACCACGCCTGGCTGGGCAGTCCGGAGTCGGCCAACACGTCCCTCGCGGGCGTGTCCGTATGGCGCTTCACCGGCCTCAACTTCGTGTTGTTCCTCGGCGCCATCCAGTCGATCCCGGGCGAGCTCTACGAGGCGGCCCAGCTCGACGGCGCGAGCCGGTGGCAGCAGTTCCGGCACATCATCGCGCCGAGCATCCGGCCGGTGCTGAGCCTCAGCGTCATCCTGGCGATCTCCGGCTCCCTGTCCGTCTTCGAGATCCCGTACATCATGACCGGCGGCGCGACCGGTACCTCGACCTTCGTCATCCAGACGGTGAAGTTCGCGTTCCAGTTCAACAAGACCGGCCTGGCCTCGGCCTGCGCGGTGGTGCTCCTGGCGATCATCCTGCTGATCACCTGGATCCAGCGCCGCCTCGTGCCCGACGAGAAGGTGGACCTCGTATGACCATCACCGCCCCTCCCGAGCAGCGGTCGCGGCGCCGGCTCGGCATCGCGACCACGCTGACGTACCTGTCCCTGGTCGTCGCCTCGCTGGTGGTGCTGCTCCCGCTCGTCGTGGTGTTCCTGACCTCCCTGAAGTCCTACGACGAGATAGCGGACGGCCAGGGCGCGCTCGCCCTGCCGGACGACTGGCTGAACTTCTCCAACTACGCCACCGCGTTCAGCGACGGCCACATGCTGACGGCCTTCGGCAACACGGCCTTCATCCTGCTGTTCTCCATCACCGGCACCGTGCTCATCGGCTCGATGACGGCGTACGCGATCGACCGCTTCGACTTCCGCTTCAAGAAGCTGGTCATGGCCCTGTTCCTGATCGCCACCCTGGTCCCTGGGGTGACCACCCAGGTCGCCACCTTCCAGGTCGTCAACAGCTTCGGCCTGTTCGACACCCGCTGGGCGCCCATCCTGCTCTACATGGGCACCGACATCGTGTCGATCTACATCTTCCTGCAGTTCATCCGGGGCATTCCCACGTCCCTGGACGAGGCCGCGCGGCTCGACGGGGCCAACGCCTTCACCATCTACCGGAAGATCATCTTCCCGCTGCTGAAGCCGGCGATCGCCACCGTGGTGATCATCAAGGGCATCACCACGTACAACGACTTCTACATCCCCTTCCTCTACATGCCGTCAGAGGAGCTGGGCACCATGTCCACGGCCCTGTTCCGGTTCAAGGGGCCGTTCGGCGCGCACTGGGAGAACATCTCGGCCGGAGCCATCCTCGTGATCGTCCCGACCCTGGTGGTCTTCCTGTTCCTGCAGCGCTACATCTACAACGGGTTCGCGCAGGGAGCGACGAAGTAGCGCGCCGTATGCCGGGGCACGGGGCACGGGGCAGCGCCCCGTCGCGCCGTCGATCGGTTCGCGCGGGATGTCCGGGTGCCGGCGTGGCGGCCGGTCCCGTCGGTCAGGCGGGTGAGGGCCCGCCGGACGCCGGGGGCGGGGCACCCGGCCGCGGCCGGGGGAGCGGTCCGCCGAGTCGGCGCACCCGTCGAGCACCCTGTTCGCGGGGTCGGCGGTCTCCCGGTGGCGGGCGCGGGCGACGACGTCGGCCACGCCGCCGTCCTGCAGCGCGGCCCGGAACGTTCGTCCGCCGTTCGGCGACGACGGCGCCGGGGCGGTTCCCGGCCGCCTCGACCGGGTCCGTGCGGACGTCGAGGCGTGGGAGAAGCGGAGCAGGGCGACGGGCTTCGACGGCTGCCCCTCCGTCAGCCGGGGAGGCCGCTCGAACGGCCGAGGGCGTCGCACGTCCGTGCGGCGCCCTTGTGCATCTCCTCCGGAACCGTCAATCTTTCGGCTGACGCACCAAAGCCGCCCCAGAATTGACATGATCATGCCTTATGGGGGCGGTCTGCTCGGCGTGCACGAGAACCCCACCACGCACCACCGACTGAGGAGGACCCCTCACATGGCAGTGCTGCGTCACCACCCCCACCGCACCACCCGGCGAAGACTGGCCGCCCTCAGCGCCGTGGCCACCGCGGCCCTCGCCGCGGGCCTCGTCTCCGCGCTGCCCGCCACCGCGGCGGAGGGCAGCATCCAGTACGAGGACGCGGCGAACGCGGTCCCCGGCAGCTACATCGTGACCCTGAAGGCGGACGAGGCGAAGGCCGGTACCGCCGAGGGCCGCGCCGTCGCCGAGCGCCACGGCGCCGACATCGAGCGCACGTACACCAAGGCCCTCAACGGCTACGCGATCGAGGCCTCCCAGACCGAGGCGAGGCGTCTCGCCGCCGACCCGGCCGTCGCCTCCGTGGTCCAGAACCGCACCTTCCACGTCACCGGCACCCAGCCCAGCCCGCCCTCCTGGGGCCTGGACCGCATCGACCAGCAGAACCGCCCGCTGGACAACTCCTACACCTACCCGGACAGCGCCGGGCAGGGCGTGACGGCGTACGTCATCGACACCGGCGTCCGCATCACGCACACCGACTTCGGAGGCCGTGCCTCCTACGGCTACGACGCCATCGACAACGACAACACCGCCCAGGACGGCCACGGCCACGGCACCCACGTCGCCGGCACCGTCGCGGGCGGCTCCTACGGCGTGGCCAAGCAGGCGAAGGTCGTCGGTGTCCGGGTGCTCGACAACTCCGGCTCCGGCACCACCGACCAGGTCGTCGCCGGCATCGACTGGGTCGCCCGCAACGCCGTCAAGCCCGCCGTCGCCAACATGTCCCTCGGCGGCGGCGCCGACAGCGTCCTGGACACGGCCGTCCGCAACGCCATCGCCTCCGGCATCACCTTCGCCGTCGCGGCCGGCAACGAGTCCACCAACGCCTCCACCAAGTCCCCGGCCCGGGTGACGGAGGCGATCACGGTCGGCGCCACCACGTCGAGCGACGCCCGCGCGAGCTACTCCAACTACGGCTCGGTCCTGGACCTGTTCGCGCCCGGCTCGTCCATCACCTCGGCCTGGAACAGCGGCGACTCGGCCACCAACACCATCTCCGGCACGTCCATGGCGAGCCCGCATGTCGCCGGCGCCGCCGCGCTCTACCTGGCCGACCACCCCACGGCCACCCCCGCCCAGGTCTCGTCCGCGCTGACGTCCGCCGCCACCAGCGGCGTCGTCACGAACCCGGGCACCGGCTCGCCCAACCGCCTGCTGTACGTCGGCGACGGCGGCACGACGCCCCCGCCCGGTGACCGCTTCGAGAACACCGGCGACTACACCATCCGGGACAACGCCACCGTCGAGTCCCCGGTGACCGTCTCCGGCGTCCCGGGCAGCGCGCCCTCCTCCCTGGCCGTCGAGGTGAACATCGTCCACACCTACATCGGCGACCTCCAGGTCCAGCTGGTCGCCCCGGACGGCACGGCGTACACGCTCAAGTCGTACGGCACTGGCGGCAGCGCCGACGACATCAACACCACGTACACCGTGAACGCGTCCTCGGAGACCGCGAACGGCACGTGGAAGCTGAGGGTCAGCGACAACGCGTCGAGGGACACCGGGCGGATCGACGCCTGGGCCCTGCAGTTCTGACAGCGGCCCGGCTCAGTGAAGGAACCCGCCCTCGCGGTACGGCTCCGGGTCGGTGACCCAGCCCGCCGCGAGGGCGAGGCGCGTGTGCCGGTGCACGGCGAGGAACCCGAAGGGGCGGTCGAGGACGGCCCGGACGGTGGTGCTCAGCCAGAGCGGACGAGGCGCGGCGCATCCGATCGCGCCGACCGCCGTCACCGCCGCGGCCTCGAAGCCCCGGGCGCCGAACCGGGCCAGGGCGGACTGCCGGGCCGCCTCGACGCACAGGGGGTGCGGGCTGATGCCGGGGAAGTGACCGGGCACGGCCCGCACGGCCGACGCGAGCCCGAACAGTTCCGGACGTTCCAGCAGGTCGTGGCCGGCCGTCACGGCGTACGCGGGCGTCGTCACGTCGAGCGTCGGCGGCCGGGGCGTCCCCGTGCGCTCCCGTCCGACACCGAGCCCGGGGCCCGCCTCGCCGTACGGCAGACGGGAGCCCGGTGTCACCGGATGCGTACGCGCGAGGACGCCGATCCCCGCCCCGAGCACCTGTCCGGGGGGCATGCCCTCCTCGCCGAGCAGCAGATGGACGTCGACGGCGGTGTCGCCCAGCACCTTCAGCTCGGTGACGTGGCCGTGGGGCGTGTCCGCCACGCCGACCCGGTCCAGCAGTGCGCTCTCCCGGTGCAGGCCCAGCAGTTCACGCCCCTCCCAGGGGCCGCTCTCCGGCGCGAGGTACGTCTCCCGGAAGGGCCGCAGCCACCGGGTGCGCAGCGCCAGCGCGCTCGCCAGCACCAGGTCGGTGTCCGGCGTCACCCGCACCGGCATCCGCTCGATCAGCCCGCCCGTGCGCCGCTTCGCCCACACGTCCAGCGCTTCCCGGTCGGCTCCCGTGTCGCCCGTGAGCACCCCGTGCGTCCCGGTGGGCAGCCCCGCCACCCACGCGTCGCGCAACTCCAGCGTGCGCCTGGTCCACAGGCCCAGGGCCGTCTCCGTGCCGCGCACGGAGCCGAGCCCGGCGAGCAGTTCCCGGGCCGCGCCGGCCGCCCGGCCGGCGCTCACGCCCAGCGCGTCCTCCAGTTCCGCCCGTACGGCGCCCGCCGCGCCGTCCGCGAGGAGGGCGAGCACCGGCCACACACCCACCGCGGAGAACACCGTGCCGCCGTTCGTGGTGGCCGCCCAGCGCGCGGTGAGGCCGTTCACCGCCCGGACCGTCGCACCGGTGACCCGCATGCCGCCCCCCTCCGCCCCGCGCTTACGATGCGCCAGACCGTACGGTCCCGCAGCCGCACCCCGTGTGCCGCACTCCGGGGACCGGCCGTCCGCCGCACCCCGCCCGACCGCCTGAACAGGAGCACACGGTACCCGTGTCCATGCCGCCACCGCCGGGGCCCCAAGGGCCGTACCCCCAGGGTCCGTACGCTCCCCCGTGGGGCCACCCCTACGGGTCCGTCCCTCCCCGGCCGGCGCCCGTCAACGGGGTCGCCATCGCCGCGTTCGTCCTCGGCGTCCTCTGCTTCGTGCCGGCCGTCGGGCTCGTGCTGGGACTGGTCGCCCTCGGCCAGATCAGGCGGAGGGGCGAACGGGGCAAGGGGTTCGCCGTGGCCGGTTCCGTGCTGTCCTCCGTGGGGCTGGCCCTGTGGGTGGTGACGCTCTCCACCGGCGCCGCCACCGACTTCTGGGAGGGCGTCGAGGACGCCGCGCGGGGTGAGGGCACCGCCTACGCGCTCGAGAAGGGGCAGTGCTTCACCACCCCCAGCGGCTCGCTGCAGGGCGTGACGTACGACGTCGACGAGGTGTCCTGCGAGGCGGAGCACGACGGCGAGGTCTTCGCCACCTTCCAGCTGCCGGGCGGTTCCTTCCCCGGCGACGAGGAGATCACGCGCACCGCCGACGAGCGGTGCTACGCGCTCCAGGACGGCTACGCCATGGACCGGTGGGCCCTGCCGGTCGACGTCGACGTCTACTACCTGACACCGACCGCGCAGAGCTGGCGCGCGGGCGACCGGGAGGTCACCTGCCTGTTCGGGAACGCGGACGAACGGGCCACGCTGACGGGCTCACTGCGCAACGACGGCAGGAGCCTCGACCCGGACCAGCACGCCTACCTGGTGGCGGAGGGCTACCTCAACCGGGCCATGGACGAGGCGCCCGCGGCGGAGGCCGTCGAGGACGACTTCGCGGGCCACCGGATCTGGGCGGGGCAGGTGTCGGAGGCGCTCAGGGGCGAGATCGGGATGCTGGACAGGCACGAGTGGCCCGCCGGCGCCGAGCGGCCGGTCGCCGACCTGGTCGAGGACCTCAGGGCGGCTCAGGAGGAATGGGGCCTCGCGGCGAAGGCCACCGACCCCGAGTCGTTCTACGAGCACTACGGCAAGGGGTACGACCTGCTCGGGGCCGACACGACGGTGACCGCCCGCGAGGCTCTGGGTCTGGCCACGAACCGTCCGGAGTACGAGGAGGGCGGTGACGGCGGGGGAGAGAGCCCGGGCAGACAGGTGTGACGGCGGTGCCAGCGGGGAGAAAGTGCCTGCGTGATGCCCTTCCCGGCCACAAGTCATCACATCGAGTGATTCTCTGGCCTTTGCTTGCCTGGGACATCCCACGGTTGCCACGCTCTTGCTGTCTGTACAACTGATGGGAGCGGCCAGTGACATTCGGTGAGCAGCCGGCGTATCTGCGTGTCGCGGGTGATCTCCGCAAGAAGATCACCGACGGCCTGCTGCCGCCCCACACCCGCCTCCCGTCCCAGGCGCGGATCCGCGAGGAGTACGGCGTCTCCGACACCGTCGCCCTGGAGGCGCGCAAGGTGCTGATGGCCGAGGGGCTGGTCGAGGGCCGCTCCGGTTCCGGGACGTATGTGCGCGAGCGGCCCGTGCCCCGGCGCATCGCCCGCTCCGGGTACCGGCCGGCCGGCGGCGCCACCCCCTTCCGGCAGGAGCAGGCCGACGGCGAGGCGCACGGCACGTGGGAGTCGCGCAGCGAGCAGGCCGAGGCGAGCGGCGCCGTGGCCGAGCGGCTCGGGATCAAGCCCGGTGACCGGGTGATGTGCACGCGGTACGTCTTCCGCGAGGCCGGCGAGGCGATGATGCTCTCCACCTCCTGGGAGCCGCTCGACCTCACGGGACGCACGCCGGTGATGCTGCCCGAGGAGGGCCCGCTGGGCGGCATGGGGGTCGTCGAGCGGATGGCCGCCATCGACGTCGTCGTCGACAACGTCACCGAGGAGGTCGGCGCCCGGCCCGGCCTCGCCGAGGAACTGCTCACGCTGGGCGGCGTCCCGGGGCACGTGGTCCTGGTCGTCCAGCGCACGTTCTACGCCTCGGGCCGCGCGGTCGAGACGGCCGACGTGGTGGTGCCGGCCGACCGGTACCGGGTGGCGTACCACCTGCCCGTCAAGTAGCGGCGCCGCCGGGGGAGTTCGCAGCTCCCTCCGGTGGTGTGAGATGGCGCACGCCTCCCGTGCGCCTCTCGCGCCCCCTTCCTCGCGCTCGCACGGGTGTTTGCTCCCTGTGCCGTCGTCCGCGCCGCGCCGGAATCCGGTCGTTCCCGCAGGTCGCCGTTGCCGTCCCCGGAGTGCCTCCAGTCGGAGGCGGGTGGGCGTATGGACGGCGCGTTTCGCATCGTGCGCCCCCTGCGTTCTGGCTGGTTGCGTACCTCTTTGTGTAAAGCCGTATTCGCTGCGTGAAGGTTAGGCGTAGGGTCGGGCATATGCGGATTGCGGTTTCGTTATCGGGCGGGGCGCGGCGCGGGCTGTGGACGGGAAGTGGAGGGGCGCGATGAACGACGGCACGGTCACTCTTCCCTGGCTGGTCTTCCGGCAGGACGACAACGGCAATCGCTACCGCGTGGGCAGGTACGCGACCCGGGCCGAGGCCCAGAGGATCGCGGACACCCTCGACGGTCGCGGCCACAAGCAGCTCTACTGGGTCGAGAAACTCCCGGGACCGACGGACTGACCCCGGGCCCCGGTCTGTCCCGGTCGGCGTCCCGCGGTGGCTGAGCCGTCCGGTGCACGGGGGCCGGCGGTCCGGCCTGGTCCGGGTCTCCGGTCCGCGGTGACCGGACCGGGCTGGGCACATGGACCGCGACGGCCTGGCCGGGGGCCCGCCCGTCCCGGCGGCGGCCCTGGCGGTTGTGCGGGCTCGGGCGGACCGGCCTCGGGTCGCCTCGGGTCCGGGCGCCCGTGCGGCCCGCCTGGACGCGGCCCCGCGCCCGCGCCGGCCGGCGGGCCCTATGCTCCGGCGCATGACGGAACGGATCGTGGTGGGCGCCGCCCTGGTCGACGGCGGGCGGCTGCTCGCCGCGCGGCGCAGCGCACCGGCCGAGCTGGCCGGGCGATGGGAGTTGCCCGGCGGCAAGGTCGAGGTGGGCGAGACGCCGGAGGCGGCCCTCGTGCGGGAACTGCGGGAGGAACTCGGCGTGACCGCCGAAACCGGCGAGCGGGTGCCGGGGTGGTGGCCCCTGAGGTCCCCGTTCGTCCTGCACGTGTGGACCGCGCGTCTGCTTCCCGGCTCCGCCGCCCCCGAACCCCTCGAGGACCACGACGCGCTGCGCTGGCTCACCCCGTCCGAGGTCTGGGACGTTCCGTGGCTCGACCAGGACGTGCCGGCCGTGGAACGGGTGCTCGCGCATCTGGGGCTCGGACCGGCCGGTGCCCGGGGCGCGTGAACCGACCGGCGTGAGCGCCGCGTACCCCGTCGTCACCACCGTGCGCCCCGGGCGGTACCGGCACCCCGATACCGGGTATGAGCACATTAGTCGACTAATCCCATGAAACCGGACATGGGTGAGGAGTGCCGACCGGGAAGTGATCGGCGTGAGCGACAGCGACGGCGACTGCGCCGAGTGGGTCTTCCCCGCGGCGCCGGCCGCCGTGGGAAGCGCCCGCTCCCTCGTCCGCGGCAAGCTGCACGGGTGGGATCTCGACAGGGTCGGTGACATCACGGCCCTGCTGGTCAGCGAACTGGTCACCAACGCCCTGCGGCACGCCACCGGCCCCATCGGCGTCCGCCTGCGCCGCCCCGCCGGGCCGGCCGGCGTCCTGCTCGTGGAGGTCTCCGACCCGCTCCCCGACCCGCCCCGCGCGCGCGTCGCGCGCCCCGGCGACGAGGGGGGCCGGGGGCTGCAGCTGGTCGCCTCCTCCGCACGCCGCTGGGGGACCCGGCCCGGAGGGACGGGCAAGACGGTGTGGTTCGAACTCGCCTTGCCGGAATGACGGTGCATTACCCTGGCGGAACGCCGTCTCACCGTGCCGAGATCTCCCTGCGTCCGGCCCGGCCCCGTCAACCAATCGGTTCACGCCAGTGGCAGTTGTCGAACTACGTGATTCGATGCCGTGTCCGCTGGTTAGAAGACTGGAAGTGTTGTCACGGTCCGGACCGAAAACCATCGGGACCGTGCTGTGATCGTGAACACCGTGTTGTGCGGCGCCGTGGTGCTGGATACTGCGGGCAGCCGCCCCCGGTGACCGGTGCCGGACGCGGTGAGCTGGAGGGGACGGTTCGCGTGAGCGAGATACCAGCGAGGGCCACGGAGTCCGAGGGTCCGCCGGACGGCGGGCCGCTCGGTGACGCGGTGTGGCAGAGCAGCCCGCCCGGCTCCATCTACGACTACATCAAGGTCGCGTCCTTCTCCATCGGCCCCGACGGCCTCGTCGACCAGTGGAGCCTGCGCGCGGAGCAACTGCTCGGTATTCCCGCCGATCAGGCCGTGGGCACCGACCCCATCGAGACCTTCATCGACCCCGACCTGAGGGAACGGGGCCAGCGCAAGATGGCCGAGATCCTCGACGGGCGGGAGTGGACCGGTGTGGTCCCCTTCCGGGCCCCGGACCGCGGCACCGGGAGCGGGCGGCACGGACGCGGACCGCGCGGGCTCGCCGAGGTGTACGTCATGCCGACACGCACGGAGGACGGGGAGAAGGCCGCCGTCTGCATCGTCGTCGACGTCCGCGTGCTGCGCAGCATCGAGACCGACCTCGCCGCCTCGCAGGCCATATTCGGCCAGTCCCCGTTCGGCTTCGTGCTGATCGACCCCGACCTCCGGGTGCGCCGCGCCAACCAGCGGTTCGCCTCCGTCTTCGGCGGCACGCCCGACGACCACCGTGGCAAGGGCGTCCACGACTATCTGTCCCGCGCCGAGGCCGACCGGGTCTCCGCGACCCTGCGCCGGGTGCTGGAGACCGGTGACTCCATCACCGACATGCACGTCACGGGCTTCGTGCCGGGTTCCGGCGAGCGCCGCCACTGGTCCGTCAACCTCTACCGCGTCCACAGCGGTTCCGGCCGCCCCATCGGCGTCGCCTGGCTCGGCACCGACATCACCGCACGCCGCGCCGCCGCCCGTGAGGCCGCCGCGGCCCGGCGCAACCTGGCCCTGCTCAACGAGGCCGGCGCCCGCATCGGCAACTCCCTCGACCTGGAGACCACCGCCCGCGAACTCCTCGGCGTCGTCGTCCCCGGCTTCTGCGACCTGGCCACCGTCGACCTCTACCAGGGGCTGCTGGTGGGCGACGAGACCCCGCCCGGCCTCGCCGACGGCGGCGCGGAGCTGCGCCGCGTCGCGTTCTCCAGCGCCGTCTCCGAGGTGCCGTTCCACGGCACCGGCGAGCGGGTCCGGCTCGGCGCCGTCCACCACTACCCGTTCAACTCGCCCTGCGCGGACGCCCTGCGCACGGCCCGCCCGCGCACCGTCCCCGCCGAGGAGGGCGGTCTCGTACAGTCCACGCTCGCCGTGCCGATGGTCGCCCACGACACGGTCGTCGGACTCGCCCAGTTCGCCCGCACCAAGGGCAGCGAGCCGTTCGGGGACCGCGACCGCGACCTCGCCGTGGAGCTGGCCGCGCGCGCCGCGGTCTGCATCGACAACGCCCGCCTCTACCGGCGCGAACACGAACGCGCGCTGATACTGCAACGCTCCCTGCTCCCGCCCGGCGACCCCGAGGCCTCCGGGCTCGACATCGCCTGCCGCTACCTGCCCGGCAGTGCGGCCACCGGCCGGCCCAGCGAGGTCGGCGGCGACTGGTTCGACGTCATCGAACTCCCCGGTCACCGCACCGCGTTGGTCGTCGGCGACGTCATGGGGCGCGGTCTGCGCGCCGCGGTCGCGATGGGCGAACTGCGCACCGCCGTCCGCACCCTGGCCCAGCTCGACCTCGAACCGGCCGAGGTGCTCGCCCAGTTGGACGAAATTGCACGCGGTCTCGGCGCCCCGGGAGGCGTCCAGCAGGCGACCCGCGCCGCCCGCCGCCCCCGCGAAGCCGACCTGTCCGAGGTGTACCTGGCGACCTGCGTCTACGCCGTCTACGACTCGGTGACCAGGCGCTGCACCTTCGCCAACGCGGGCCACCTGCCGCCCGTCCTGGTCGAGCCCGGCGAGTCCGCGCTGATGCTGGACGTGCCGCCGGGCCTGCCGCTCGGCGTCGGCGGGGAGCCCTTCGAGGAGGTGGAGGTCGAACTGCCCGAAGGCTCCCTGCTCGCGCTCTACACGGACGGCCTGGTCGAGAGCCGCGACCACCCCCTCGACGAGGGCCTCCAGGCCTTCGTGGGGGCGCTCACCGACCCCACGCGCCCCCTGGAGGACGTCTGCGACCAGGTCCTCGACACCCTCGGCAGCCACCACGGCGAGGACGACATCGCCCTGCTGATGGCCCGTGTCCAGGGCCTGCCCGCCGAGTCCGTCGGCGACTGGACCCTGCCGCGCGAGCCGCGCAGCGTCGGCCGGGCCCGCGAGTACGCCCGCGCGCAACTGCTCAGCTGGGACATGGAACCGCTGGTCGACACGACGGAGCTGCTGGTCAGCGAGCTGGTCACCAACGCCCTGCGGTACGGCGAGGGTGAGATCAGGCTCCGCCTCCTCCTCGACCGCACCCTGGTCTGCGAGGTCTGGGACTCCGGCCTGGTCCAGCCCCGCCGACGCCGTGCCCGCGACACCGACGAGGGCGGCCGTGGCCTGCAACTCGTCGGCCTGCTCAGCGCGGCCTGGGGCTCACGCCGTACGCCGCGCGGCAAGACGGTCTGGTTCGAACTGCCCCTGCCGGGCGGTGACACCCGGTTGACGGACCCGGCCGAGGCTTTGATGAGCCTCTTCTGACGCGTCCCGGTGTCGTACGGGTCCGGGTGCGCCGGGTGCGGCGCACATGGCCGTACCCGGCCAGCAGCAACGCCGCCCCGGCCGCGGCCAGGGGCGGCACCAGGTCGGCGGACATCACGGCGTCGCACCCCCGACCGCAACTGGAACACCGGTTCGAGTCGTCCTCGTCGGAAACACCGGCCACGGCCGGCTCCGGCTGACGCATGGCCTCACACGCGGAGCCTAAGAGCGCGAGCGGGCCACCGCGACCGGGGACGGGCCACAGGGCCACGGGCCGGGCCACAGGGCCACAGGGCCACAGGGAGGGGAACGCCGTGGAGCACACGGAGCCGAAGACCACCGAGCCGCAGACCCCCGAGCCGGAGACCCCGGAGCCGCAGTCCTCCGAGCCGCAGACCCCGGAGCCGCAGACCCCCGAGCCGGCCGCCCCCGGCGACGGGGGCGCTCCGCAGGATCCGGCCGCACCCGACGACGCGAGCCGTACGGACGGCGCGAGCCGTACGGACGGCGCGGTGGGGAACGCGAAGAGGAGAAAACGGTTCCGCCGCGCACGCCGCGTCGCCCTGGCCGTCCTCCTGGCCCTGCTCCTCCCCCTCCTCACCGCCGAGGCGGCCCTGCGCATCAACTACACCGGCGACCCCGCCGACGGCACGTACACCAGGAACCGCGACGCGATCTGGCTCGGCCACGCCTGGGTCGACGGCCGCAAGGGCGACGCGGACCTCACCGCGCTGGCCCGCCGCCTGAAGACCACCGGCATCCGCGACCTGTACGTCCACACCGGCCCGATGGAGCACGACGGCACCCTGCCGAAGTCGCGGTACCCGCGGGCCCGCCGGCTGACCGACGCCGTGCACCGGGAGATGCCCGGCGTCCGCGTCCAGGCCTTCCTCGGTGACGTCCTCGCCACCGAGAGCCCCGACGGCATGCGCCTGGCGAAGGCCACCACCCGCGCCGCCGTCGTCGACTCGGCCCGCCAGGTGCTGGACGTGGGCTACGACGGCGTCCACCTCGACCTGGAGCCGCTGCACTCGGGCGACCGCGACTACCTCTCCCTCCTGGACGACGTACGCGCTGTCACCCGGGCCCGGGACGCGCAGCTCTCCGTCGCCGCCCACCAGATCGACCCGCTCCCGGGCTTCCACTCCTTCTGGGGCACGGTCACCGGGCACCCCAAGTGGTGGTCCCAGAAGTTCTTCGGCCAGGTCGCGCGCCGCGTCGACCAGATCGCCGTGATGTCGTACGACACCATGCAGCCCCTGGAGAGCCTGTACGGCGGCTACGTCGCCCAGCAGACCTCCCTCGCCCTGGAGGTCACGCCGCCCACCACCCACCTGCTGATGGGCCTGCCCTTCTACCACGAGAACCGCTTCGGCCACTGGAACCACGCCGAGACCGTCGCCGCCGCCGTCCGCGGTGTCCGCCTGGGCCTGTCCCGCACGGACGCCGACCGCGCCCGTTTCGGCGTCGCCGCGTACATCGACTTCGCTGCGACGGAGGAGGACTGGACGGCGTACCGGGAGGGCTGGGTGCGCTAGCGGGCCACGCGCCGTCAGGAGCGGCGCCTGATCTTCGACCCGAGCCACACCAGCGGGTCGTACTTGCGGTCGACGGCCCGTTCCTTCAGGGGGATCAGGGCGTTGTCCGTGATCCTGATGCCCTCGGGGCAGACCTCCGTGCAGCACTTGGTGATGTTGCAGTAGCCGAGGCCGTGTTCGTCCTGGGCCGTGCGTCCCCGGTCCAGGCCGGTGGCGTCGGCGGCGTCCAGCGGGTGCATGTCCAGTTCGGCGACGCGCATGAGGAAGCGCGGGCCCGCGAAGGCCGGCTTGTTCTCCTCGTGGTCACGGACGACATGGCAGGTGTCCTGGCACAGGAAGCACTCGATGCACTTGCGGAACTCCTGCGAGCGGTCCACGTCCTCCTGCGTCATCCGGTACTCACCGGGCCCGAGGTCGGCGGGCGGGACGAACGCCGGGACCTCGCGCGCCTTGGCGTAGTTGAAGCCGACGTCCGTCACCAGGTCGCGGACGACCGGGAAGGCGCGCAGGGGCGTCACGGTGATCGTCTCCTCGGGGGAGAAGACGGACATGCGGGTCATGCACAGCAGCCGCGGGCGCCCGTTGACCTCCGCCGAGCACGAACCGCACTTGCCCGCCTTGCAGTTCCAGCGCACGGCGAGGTCGGGGGCCTGGGTGGCCTGGAGGCGGTGGATGATGTCGAGGACCACCTCGCCGTCGTTCACCTCGACCCTGAAGTCCTCCAGGCCGCCGCCCTCCACGTCGCCCCGCCACACCTCGAAGCGGGCCTCGTAACCGCTCATCGGGACAGCTCCTCTTCGGTGAGGTACTTGACCAGCTCTTCCTTCTCGAAGAGGGCGAGCAGGTCGGGGCGGACGGGCTCGCCGGCCGTGCGTTCCACGGTGATCCGGCCGCGTGCCGGGTCCGTCGCCGCCAGGCCGTCCGTCGGGTCGGCCAGCGAGCAGAGCAGGTTGACCTGGCGCCACCGGCGGTCCATCGACGGATGGTCCTCGCGGGTGTGCCCGCCGCGCGACTCGGTGCGCTCCAGTGCGGCCCGCGCCACGCACTCGCTGACCAGCAGCATGTTGCGCAGGTCCAGGGCGAGGTGCCAGCCGGGGTTGAACTGCCGGTGCCCCTCGACACCGGCCCGGCGGGCGCGCGCCCGCAGCTCCGCCAGCTTCTCCAGGGCCTGTTTCATCTCCGGCTCGCGGCGGATGATGCCGACCAGGTCGTGCATCGTCTGCTGGAGTTCCTGGTGGAGGGTGTACGGGTTCTCCGGCGGGCCGTCCTCGGGCTGCCGCGCCTCGGTGGAGAACGGCCGCAGCGCCTCCGCGGCGGCGGCGTCGACCTCCGCGTCGTCCACCCGGGGCCGCGCCCCGCCGGCCCGCCCCGCCGCGTACTCCGCCGCGTGCCACCCTGCCCGGCGCCCGAACACCAGCAGGTCGGACAGGGAGTTCCCGCCGAGGCGGTTGGAGCCGTGCATGCCGCCGGCCACCTCACCGGCCGCGTACAGGCCGGGCACCCCGCGCGCGGCGGCCGTGTCGGAGTCGACGGCGATGCCGCCCATCACGTAGTGGCAGGTGGGCCCGACCTCCATCGGCTCCGCCGTGATGTCGACGTCGGCCAGCTCCTTGAACTGGTGGTACATGGAGGGCAGCCGGCGCTGGATCACCTCGGCCGGCATCCGGGTCGACACGTCGAGGAAGACCCCGCCGTGCGGGGAACCCCGCCCCTCCTTCACCTCGGTGTTGATCGCGCGCGCGACCTCGTCCCGGGGGAGGAGTTCGGGCGGACGCCGGTTGTGGTCCGGGTCGTCGTACCAGCGGTCGGCCTCCTCCTCGGTCACCGCGTACTTGTCCTTGAAGACGTCGGGGACGTAGCCGAACATGAACCGCTCGCCCTCGGAGTTCCGCAGCACCCCGCCGTCGCCGCGCACCGACTCCGTGACCAGGATGCCCTTCACCGACGGCGGCCAGACCATGCCCGTCGGGTGGAACTGCACGAACTCCATGTTCAGCAGGGGCGCCCCGGCCAGCAGCGCCAGCGCGTGGCCGTCGCCGGTGTACTCCCACGAGTTCGACGTCACCTTGAAGGACTTGCCGATGCCGCCGGTGGCGATCACCACCGAGGGCGCCTCCAGCACGAGGAAGCGGCCGGTCTCGCGCTCGTAGCCGAAGACGCCGGAGACCTGCGCACCGTCCTTGAGCACGCGCGTGACCGTGCACTCCTGGAACACCCTCAGCCGGGACTCGTAGTCCCCCGTCTCGCGGTGGTCCTCCTGCTGGAGCGAGACGATCTTCTGCTGGAGCGTGCGGATCAGCTCCAGACCCGTGCGGTCGCCGACATGGGCGAGGCGCGGGTACTCGTGGCCGCCGAAGTTGCGCTGCGAGATCCGGCCGTCCTCCGTGCGGTCGAACAGCGCGCCCCAGGTCTCCAGCTCCCACACCCGCTGCGGGGCCTCCTGGGCGTGCAGCTCGGCCATCCGCCACTGGTTGAGGAACTTGCCGCCGCGCAGGGTGTCACGGAAGTGGACCTGCCAGTTGTCGCCGGAGTTGACGTTGCCCATGGCCGCGGCGATGCCGCCCTCGGCCATCACGGTGTGCGCCTTGCCGAACAGCGACTTGCAGATCACGGCCGTACGGGCGCCCCGCTCGCGCGCCTCGATGGCGGCGCGCAGCCCGGCGCCGCCCGCGCCCACCACGACGACGTCCCATTCCTGCCGGTCGACCACGGACATCAGAAGGCCTCACTCATCAGGTCTCATCACTCATCAGGTCACATCGGGACTCGTCGTCAGAAGAAGCGCGGATCGGCGAAGGCACCGGACGCGACGAGGTACACGTAGAAGTCGGCGAGTGCCACGCTCACCAGCGACGCCCAGGCCAGTTGCATGTGCCGGGCGTTGAGCCCGCTGACCAGCTGCCACATCCGGTAGCGCACGGGGTGCCGGGAGAAGTGCTTGAGCTTGCCGCCGACGATGTGCCGGCAGGAGTGGCAGGAGAGGGTGTACGCCCAGATCAGCACGATGTTGGCCAGGAACACCAGGGTGCCCAGGCCCATGTGGCCCCAGGCGTAGTGCTCGTCGCGGAAGGCGAGCGCGGTGTCGTAGGTGAGGATGCCCGCGACGGGGAGCGCCGCGTAGAAGAAGTACCGGTGGACGTTCTGCAGGAGGAGCGGGAAGCGGGTCTCGCCGGTGTACTTCCGGTGCGGCTCGGCGACCGCGCAGGCCGGCGGGGACGCCCAGAAACCCCGGTAGTAGGCCTTGCGGTAGTAGTAGCAGGTCAGGCGGAAGCCGAGTGGGAAGATCAGGATGATGATCGCCGGGGAGACGCCCCACCACGTGCCGAACAGATCCCAGTTCGGCCCGCCGCGCATCGGCTCGCAGTTCTCCGCCAGGCAGGGCGAGTAGAACGGCGAGACGTAGGGGGCCGCGTAGTAGTCGGCGTTCGCGAAGGCCCGCCAGGTGGAGTAGACGACGAAGGCGAGCAGTCCCGCGGCGGTGGCGGCCGGGGCGAGCCACCAGCGGTCGGTGCGCAGGTGCGGGGCCCGGATGGCGGCGCGCGTCGGGGAGTGGACGCCGCCGCCCCGGGGCCGGGGTTCGGCGGCTGGAGGCTGCGTTCCAGTGGCCACTGGGCGACTCCGGTCGGTCGGGTCGGGGTTCAGGGGGCGCGGCGGTCGCGGGCGCCGAGGCCCTCGTCGTCCGAGTCCGTCCACAGGGAGCCGTCGTACGGCGTGTCGGGGATCGGGACGAGGTCCGGACGGCTGGGCGCGTCCGGTGCGGCCGCCGCCCGCAGCAGCGCGAGGCTCTCGCGCAGGTGGTCGGCGTCGGTGCGGACCCGCCGGACGTCCAGGGCGCCGCTGCCGAGCCGCCGTTCCAGGCGGCCCACCGACCGGGCCAGGTCGTCGAGGCTGCGCTGGATCGCTGTCAGGTCGTCGTGCACGGACATGACGTGACCTCACTTCCGTCGGACACGGCCCGGGGCCGGCCTTGGATGGCGACGTTCATGCGCCTGAGAGTGTCGCGCGTCACACCGGCCGCTGGGAAGGGACGTGCACCGATTGGCCGGGGCGTGTCGGCGCATCGCGGGTGGCGTTGCGCCGCTCGGGTGGGCTTGCGCACCGTCATCGTCGTGTCTCCCTGCGTCGCCGAACCGTTTCCTCTTCAGTGGCCGCATCCCCGTCCGGATACAAATGATCAATGCTACATAGCGCACATGTCGTTATATACCGCGCATACCGTCATATCGATCACCCCGCTCGCGGCCTTCCGGAGGTAGCAGAGATGTCCCACGTCGGCGTCGGACCGCGCGCGGTCATGCGCGCGGTCGCCTTCCTCTCCGCGGGTGTGCTCATGGTCCCCGCGCTGACCGGCTGCACCTCCGAGGACCCGTCCGGCAAGCCGCTCGCCGGGCCGGACATCGCCGCCGCGGACCGCGCCCGCATCGCGGACGGCGGCACCCTGCGCTGGGCCGTGGACTCCGTGCCGGAGACGCTGAACACCTTCCAGTCGGACGCCGACGCCACCACGGCCCGCGTCGCGCAGGCCGTGCTGCCCTCGATGTACCGGATGGACGAGAGGGGCCGTCCGGTGCGCAACCCCGACTACCTGGAGTCGGCGAAGGTCGTCGAGACCGAGCCCAAACAGGTCGTCGTGTACAGGCTCAACCAGCAGGCCGTCTGGAGCGACGGCCGGGAGATCGGCGCCGCGGACTTCGCCGCCCAGTGGCGCGCCCTGTCCGGCAAGGACAGCGCCTACTGGACCGCGCGCAACGCCGGCTACGACCGCATCGAGAAGATCGAGCGCGGCGCCAACGACCTGGAGGTCAAGGTCACCTTCAGCCGGACCTACGCCGACTGGCAGTCGCTGTTCACACCGCTGTACCCCAAGGGCGTCATGGGCACCCCGGACGCCTTCAACGACGGCGCGCGGCGCACGCTGAAGGCCACCGCCGGCCCCTTCACCGTCAAGAAGGTCGACACCAAGGCCGACGAGGTGCTCCTCACCGGCAATCCCCGCTGGTGGGGGGAGCCGGTCAAGCTGGAGCAGATCGTGCTGCGCGCCGTCCCGCGCGACGAGCGGATCTCCGAGCTGGCCGCCGGCCGGCTCGACCTGGCCGAGATCGGCGCGGACACCGCCGAGCAGGTCACCGTGGCCGCCGGCCCCCGGGACGCCGGGACCGGCACCCCGCTCATGGGCCCGGACCGCACCCCGGCCGCGGAGGGCTCGCCGCTCGCGGGCCCGCAGGGCAGGTCCGCCGCTCAGGCGTTGCGCTCCTGGGCGGTCGCCCACGGCTCCGACGAGGAGGCGGCCGAGGAGGAGGTCCTCGCCCGCGAGAAGCGGCGCGAGGACCTGGCGCGGTTCGAACGCCGGCAGAAGGCCCTGAGCGGCTTCGAGGTCCGCAAGTCGCTGGAGCCCGCCTACACCCAGCTCGCCCTCAACGGCGCCGACGGCCCCCTCGCCGACGAGCGCGTCCGCCGGGCCGTGGCCCGCGCCCTGGACCGCGGGAAGCTGGCCGAGGCGGTGCTCGGGCCGCTGGGCCTGCCCGCCGAGCCGGTCGGCAGCCACGTCGCGCTGTCCGGCCAGGCCGCGTACGCCGACGGCAGCGGCGCACTCGGCGACCAGAACGCCAAGGAGGCCCGGGCCCTCCTCGCGGACGCCGGGTGGGTGCCGGGCGGGCCGGTGAAGGAGACCGGGGACGGCGAGAAGGCGGCCGGCGCCGAGAAGGGCGAGGACGGCAAGGCCGAGCGGAGCTCCGGGGGCGACGACGGGACGTACATCGTCGGCGAGGACAACAAGAACGACGACGGCGACGACGGCGACGAGGGCACGAACGGCACGGACGGCGAGGACGGCAAGGCCGACACCGGCCGGGAGAGCGGCGAGAAGCGCGGCGGCGGCAAGAACACCGCGCAGGGCGGCGCACCGGGCGCCTACGCCCCCAAGGGCACCGCCGCCCCGGCCGGCTCGGCGGCGGCCCCGCTGGCCAAGGACGGCAAGGCGCTCACCCTGCGCTTCGTGCTCCCCTCCGGGCCGGGCTCCGAGGGGCTGCGGACCGTGGCCGACCGCATCGCGGGCATGCTGGAGAAGCTGGGCATCGGCACCGACATCACCAAGGTCCCCGACGAGAGCTACTTCAAGGACCACATCGCCTCCGGCGAGTACGACCTGGCGCTCTACTCCTGGCCCACCACCGCCTTCCCCGCCACCGACGCCCGCCCCATCTACGCCAAGCCCGTCCCGGCCGCCGACGGCTCCCTGAACGTCGCGCAGAACTACACCCGGGTCGGCACCGACCAGGTCGACCAGCTCTTCGACCGGGCCATGGCGACCCTGGACCAGGAGGAGGCCCGGGACCTGCTCCGCAAGGCCGACTCGCGGATCTGGGCGGCGGCCGGCTCCCTCCCCCTCTACCAGCGCCCCCAGCTCGTGGCCGCCCGGAAGAACCTCGGCAACGCGGGGGCCTTCGGTTTCCGCACCCCGGTCTACGAGGACATGGGCTTCCTGAAGAAGGGCGCCCAGGGCGCGCCGCCCCCGGCGGCCACGGCACCGTGACCGGGTGTCCTCACCCCGTGCGCGTCCGCCCCGGCAAGCTGCAGCCCCCGGGGCCCCGTACCATGGGGTGAGGCCGTGGCACGTACCGCCCGGCAGGCCCGCGTGACACGGACGTACGCAAGGGCCGTCCTCACATCTCCGGGAGTACGCCTCAATATGGCTGCGTCTACAACGCGTCACGACATCCGCAATGTCGCCATCGTCGCCCACGTCGACCACGGCAAGACCACCATCGTCGACGGAATGCTCAAGCAGGCCGGTGCCTTCGCCGCGCACCAGCTCGACTCCGTCGACGACCGCATGATGGACTCGAACGACCTGGAGCGTGAGAAGGGCATCACGATCCTCGCCAAGAACACCGCGGTGAAGTACCACCCGAAGGACGGCGGGGACCCGATCACGATCAACATCATCGACACCCCCGGCCACGCCGACTTCGGCGGCGAGGTCGAGCGCGGTCTGTCGATGGTCGACGGCGTCGTCCTCCTCGTGGACGCCTCCGAGGGCCCGCTGCCGCAGACCCGCTTCGTGCTGCGCAAGGCGCTCAACCAGCGGCTGCCGATCATCCTCTGCATCAACAAGACGGACCGCCCGGACGCCCGGATCGACGAGGTCGTCAACGAGACCTACGACCTCTTCCTCGACCTGGACGCCGACGAGGAGCAGATCGAGTTCCCGATCGTCTACGCGTGCGGCCGGGACGGCGTCGCCTCCCTCACCAAGCCGGAGGACGGCACGGTCCCGTCCGACTCCACCAGCCTGGAGCCGTTCTTCTCGACGATCCTGGACTACATCCCGGCCCCGACCTACGACGAGGACGCCCCGCTCCAGGCGCACGTGACCAACCTGGACGCCGACAACTTCCTCGGCCGTATCGCCCTGCTGCGCGTCCACCAGGGCGAGCTGAAGAAGGGCCAGACGGTCGCCTGGATGAAGCGCGACGGGTCCGTGCAGAACGTGCGGATCTCCGAGCTGATGATGACCGAGGCGCTCACCCGCAAGCCCGCCGAGAAGGCCGGCCCCGGTGACATCTGCGCCGTCGCCGGTATCCCGGACATCATGATCGGCGAGACCCTGGCCGACCAGGAGAACCCGGTCCCGCTGCCGCTGATCACGGTCGACGAGCCCGCGATCTCCATGACCATCGGCACCAACACCTCCCCGCTGGTCGGCCGTGGCGCCACCGGCAAGGGCGCGGACAACAAGGCGGTCGTCAAGGACCGCAAGGTCACCGCCCGCCAGGTCAAGGACCGCCTGGACCGCGAGCTGATCGGCAACGTGTCGCTGCGGGTCCTGGACACCGAGCGTCCCGACGCCTGGGAGGTGCAGGGCCGCGGTGAGCTGGCGCTGGCCATCCTGGTCGAGCAGATGCGCCGCGAGGGCTTCGAGCTGACCATCGGCAAGCCCCAGGTCGTCACCAAGGAGGTCGACGGCAAGACGTACGAGCCCGTCGAGCGCATGACGATCGACGTGCCCGAGGAGCACATGGGCGCGGTCACGCAGCTGATGGGCGTGCGCAAGGGCCGGATGGACAACATGTCCAACCACGGCTCCGGCTGGGTCCGCATGGAGTTCGTCGTGCCGTCCCGCGGTCTGATCGGCTTCCGCACGGAGTTCCTGACCCAGACCCGCGGCACCGGCATCGCCCACTCCATCCACGAGGGCCACGAGCCCTGGTTCGGCACCCTGACGACCCGTAACAACGGCTCGCTGGTCGCCGACCGCGCCGGTGCCGTCACCGCGTTCGCGATGACCAACCTGCAGGAGCGCGGCGTGCTCTTCACGGAGCCCGGCACCGAGGTCTACGAGGGCATGATCGTCGGCGAGAACTCCCGCGCCGACGACATGGACGTCAACATCACCAAGGAGAAGAAGCTCACCAACATGCGGTCGTCCTCGGCCGATTCGTTCGAGGCGATCGTCCCGCCGCGCAAGCTCTCGCTGGAGCAGTCGCTGGAGTTCTGCCGCGACGACGAGTGCGTCGAGGTGACCCCGGAGGCCGTCCGCATCCGCAAGGTGAACCTGGACGCCCGCGAGCGCGCCCGCGCCGCGAGCCGCGCCAAGCACGGCTGATCCTCCCCCTCCGCAACGGCACCGGCCGCCACGTCCGACGTGGCGGCCGGTGCCGTTGCGCGTACGGCGGCACGGCGACGTGAGGGACCCGCGCAGGGCGTAGGGAAAACCCTCGATTTCCCGTGATGCGCCGTCGAGTGGACCGAACCGCACTAACCTGCGCGGAAGCGTCGCGCCCGGAGCGCGGACGGGCCGAGACACACCTGCTGGGCACCCTGCACCACGGGTACGTTACGCGCAATCACTTTTCGTCACGCGAGCGTCCGTTATACGGACAGTAGTCACCGCTAGATGTGTAACAAGTCCGTTTCGCTGCGATCTCTCACCCAACCCTTTGTCCGGATTTTGAAAGATCTGGCCCCTATCTGTGATCGAACCGAGACCTCGAGAGTGTGGTTCGTTCCCTGGAGGATGGCAGATAGTTAGGCGCGTAGAGCTCGGATGAACGGGTCATGTGCTGACGGCGCGGACTCGCGAGCGCGGGGGCACCTGACGGCCTCCGGTCACCGTCGAGTGGCCGGGAAGCATCGTGTGCTCCTCTTTGCGGTGAACCAGCGGATTCATGAGGAGGAACCCATGCGAGGTGCCACCAGCGCCATATGGGTCGCATCGTCCCCGACGGCAGATGTAGGTCCCGCGGGTGCGTTCGGTGCCATCACGGTGGTCGCGGTAGCGGCGCGACGTCGCGAACTTCCTTGACGTCGCGTTCCGTCGGTCGGTAGGTGCCGACCGCGAGCCAGGGTTCTCCAGGGGTGGTGACGCCCCTCCGTCGTTGTTCCCCTCGCGCGCTGCGCATGACGTACGCCGTGCGAAGGCCGTCGGGCCGCTGTGCACTCCCGACGACCTCCAACCTGTGAAATGGGCCAATCATGACGAGTCCAATCGAGATTGAGGGTGCTGAGGCCTCTTCCGTCTTGGACAAAGAGAGCGCGCCGCAGGGTGACGCCAAGGAGTCGAAGAAGCTGGAAGGGCGCAGCCCCAAGCAGTTGATGTGGGCGCGCTTCAAGCGTGACCGGACCGGCGTGGTCTCCGCCTGCGTGGTCCTGTTCTTCTTCCTGATCGCCGCGTTGGCGCCGCTGATCGCGAAGGTGTACGGCAAGGACCCGTACACGCTCTACGGTCAGGACAACCCGGACCTCCTGGACATGTTCACGATGCCGGCCAAGCCGTACGGCGGTATGGACGGCGAGTTCTGGTTCGGCATCGAACCGGTCCTGGGCCGCGACGTGTTCACCCAGCTGCTGTACGGCATCCGGACCTCGCTCGCCACGGCGCTGGTCGCGACCCTCATCATGACGGTGGTGGGCGTGCTGATCGGTCTGGCCGGCGGCTACTTCGGCGGGAAGGTCGACTACTGGCTCGGCCGGATCACCGACTTCTTCATGGCCCTGCCCAGCCAGCTGTTCTTCGTCGCCGCGATGCCCGTCATCACCACGGTGTTCGTCGCCCCCGACAAGGAGACGCCCACCTATGTGCGCGCCTCCGCGATCATCATCGTGCTGTCCTTCCTGGGCTGGATGAGCATGTCCCGGATCGTCCGCGGTGCCACGCTGTCCCTGCGCGACCGGGAGTTCATCGAGGCGGCGCGCATCTCCGGCGCCTCCCCCTGGCGCATCATCCGCAAGGAACTGCTGCCCAACATCGTCACTCCGACACTGGTACAGGCGACGCTCACGCTGCCGAGCACCATCCTCAGCATCGCGTTCCTGTCCTACGTGGGCGTCGGGTACGTCGAACCCACGCCGGACTGGGGACGGATGTTCGCCATCGGCGCCGGCACCATCGAGCAGGATCCGTACTACATGCTCTTCCCCGGAGTGGCCATGGTGATCTTCGTCGTGGCCTTCAACCTCCTCGGTGACTCGGTGCGGGACGCCTTCGACCCCAAGACGGGACGCTGAGCCCCCAGGGGAATCCCCCCACACTCTCGCCCGGCCGGTTCGGTGCCGCTCATCCCGGCCCCGGCCACGTACCAGCAGTGCTCACTACTCACAGGCAGGTGGATTCGTCCCTATGCGCATCTTCCGTAACCGCACCGCCACGGCCGCGATAGTCGCGGTCGCAGCCGGCGCTCTCACCCTCACCGCCTGCGGCGGCGACAGCGGCAGCTCGTCCAAGGACGACAGCAAGAAGAAAGAGGATGCCAAGTCGCAGTCGAAGCCGGTGCAGATCGGTGACGCCCAGGCGTCGACCGGTCCGGCCCCCGACGTCCCCGGCGCCAAGCCTGGCGGCACCATGACGGTGTACCAGGAGGACGACTTCTCCCACCTGGACCCGGGCCAGATCTACGTGTCGGACGGCAAGCTGCTCAGCCGCCTCATCTTCCGCGGACTGACCCAGTACGCCGAGGACGACAAGGGCAACCTGACCGTCGTGGGCGACCTCGCCACCGACGCGGGCAAGTCGTCGAACGGCGGCAAGACCTGGACGTACACCCTGAAGGACAACCTGAAGGACGCGAACGGGAACCCGATCAACTCGGCGGACATCCGCAACACGGTCGAGCGCCTGTACTCCTCGTACATCACCGACGGTCCCACGTACCTGCAGCAGTGGCTGTCGGGCGCCGGCACCACCTACCGCGACGCCTACGCGGGTCCGGACAAGGGCAAGCACCTGCCGGACAACGTCCTGGCGACGCCGGACGACAAGACGATCGTCTTCAACTTCAAGGACGCGCAGCCCGACCTGCCGCAGATGCTGACGATGCCGGGTTACAGCGTCGTCCCGGTGGAGACGGACACCAAGGCGAAGTACGACACGGCCCCGGTCGCGGTCGGCCCGTACAAGATCGCGGACTTCAAGCCGGGCAAGTCCATGAAGCTGGTCAAGAACACCCACTGGGACCCGAAGTCCGACTCGGTGCGCCACCAGTACGTGGACGGCTTCGACATCTCGATCAACCACGATGACGAGGACCAGACCAAGACCCTGCTCGCCGACCAGGGCGAGGCCAAGAACGCGATGATGTTCACGGGTCAGGTCGCCACCACGCAGCTGCAGAAGGTCGTGGGCAACGAGGCGGCCATGAAGCGCACGATCCAGGGCTACGCGCCCTACGTGTGGCAGCTCAACTTCAACATGGACCGCGTCAAGGACAAGAAGCTCCGTGACGCCATCACCCTGGCGCTGCCCTCGGCCTCGGTCTTCAAGGCCGACGGCGGGGCCTACGGCGGTGAGGTCGCCAACTCGCTGACCTCGCCCACGACGCCCGGCTACAGCGACAAGTTCGACCCGTTCAACCGCCTCAAGAAGCCCAACGGCGACATCGAGGCCGCCAAGAAGCTGATCAAGGAAGGCGGCTTCGAGGGCAAGAGCCTCGTCTACGCCTACGCCAACACGCCGGTCCGTCAGCAGCAGGCCGTGCTGATCACCACCGCGCTGGAGAAGATCGGTCTCGACATCCAGAAGAAGGAGATCGACAGCGCGACCTGGTACGAGCAGGTCGGCAAGGTCAAGAACGGCCTGGACCTGTACATGACGGGCTGGGGCCAGGACTGGCCGTCCGCGTCCACCGTCATCCCGCCGGTGTACGACGGCACGCAGATCCAGGACGGTGCGTCGAACTACTCGCACATCAACGACGACCACGTCAACTCGGAGATCAAGCGGATCTCGAAGATCACCGACACCGCCGAGGCCACCAAGGCGTGGGCCGCGCTGAGCGAGTACATCTCCAAGGAGGTCAACCCGGCCGCCCCGATGTACTACACCAAGGTCTTCCAGATCTTCGGTTCGAACGTCGGCGGCATCCGCTACAGCTCGGACTCGAGCTACGTGGACGTCACCCGGGTCTTCCTCAAGAAGTAACCGCCAGGTCGGGACTCCGGTGGTGGGCGCGCGGCGGAGCGCCCACCACCGGGGCCCGGACACCTCCCAGACCTCCCCTCCGATTGCCGCCGTCCTGAGAGCAGCTGCCTGCCATGCTTCAATTCCTCATTCGCCGGACGTTCGGCGCGGCGCTGATTCTGCTGTTGATCAGTGCGTTCACGTTCTTCATGTTCTTCGCGATCCCGCAGGACCCGGCCTTGCTGGCCTGTGGCAAGAACTGCACTCCGGACGCGCTGGAGATCATCCACAAGAACCTGGGCCTCGACAAGCCGGTCACCACCCAGTACTGGGACTTCCTGGTCGGCATCTTCGCCGGCCGTGACTTCGCCGTCGGCCACTGCAGCGCCCCCTGCTTCGGTGTCTCCTTCGCCAACGACCAGAACGTCTGGGACACGATCGTCGACCGCTTCCCGCTGACCCTGTCGCTGACCGCGGGCAGCCTGATCGTCTTCCTCGTCGCCGGCCTCGGCGCCGGCCTGCTGGCCGCGAAGTACCGTGGTACCTGGGTGGACAAGACGTTCAGCTCCGGCTCGCTGGTCATCAGCTCCATGCAGATCTACTTCCTCGGTCCGCTGGTCCTCCTCGCCTTCGTCTACAGCACCGGCTGGCTGGACAAGCCGAAGTACGTGCCGTTCTCCGAGGACATCGGCGGCTGGTTCATGGGCCTGCTGATCCCCTGGCTCGTCATGGCGACCATCTTCACCGCCAACTACACCCGCATGAGCCGTTCCTCGATGATCGAACAGCTGCAGGAAGAGCATGTGAAGGCGGCCCGCGCCAAGGGCATGGCGGGCAACTACGTCTTCTTCCGCTACGCCTGGCGCGGCTCCCTCATCCCCATCATCACCATCCTCGGCATCGACCTCTCCGCGCTCCTGTCGGGAGGCATGGTGACCGAGCTGACGTTCGGTCTGGCCGGGCTCGGCCGGCTCGCACTGGACTCCGTCACCAACAAGGACCTGCCGATGCTGATGGGCGTCATGCTGATCAGCGCCGCGCTCATCGTCCTCTTCAACCTGATCGTGGACGCCTTGTACGCCGTCATCGACCCGCGCGTGCGTCTGTCCTAGGAGAACCACCGTGACCACTCAGACCAAGCCCGAAGAGGCCGCTTCCGCCGCCGCGGGAGAAGCCTTTCTCTCGGTGCGCGACCTCAAGGTCCACTTCTCCAGCGAGGACGGCGTCGTCAAGGCGGTGGACGGGCTCTCCTTCGACCTGGAGCGCGGCAAGACCCTCGGTATCGTGGGCGAGTCCGGCTCCGGCAAGTCGGTGACCAACCTGGCCGTCCTCGGCCTGCACAACCGCAAGAAGACCGCCATCGACGGCTCGATCCGGCTGGACGGCCAGGAGCTGACCGACGCCGGCGAGAAGCAGCTGGAGAAGCTGCGCGGCAAGAAGATGGCGATGATCTTCCAGGACGCGCTGACCGCGCTGTCGCCGTACTACACGGTCGGCCGGCAGATCGGCGAGCCGTTCATGAAGCACACCGGCGCCTCCAAGAAGGACGCCCGGGTGCGCGCCATCGACCTGCTGCAGAAGGTCGGCATCCCGCACCCGCAGAAGCGGGTCGACGACTACCCGCACCAGTTCTCCGGCGGCATGCGGCAGCGCGCCATGATCGCGATGGCGCTCGCCTGCGACCCGGACCTGCTCATCGCCGACGAGCCGACCACGGCGCTCGACGTGACGGTGCAGGCGCAGATCCTCGACCTGCTCAAGGACCTGCAGCAGGAGTTCGGCTCCGCGATCATCATGATCACCCACGACCTCGGCGTGGTCGCCAACATGGCCGACGACATCCTGGTGATGTACGCGGGCCGTGCCGTGGAGCGCGGATCCGTGCGTGAGGTGCTCAAGTCGCCCCAGCACCCGTACACCTGGGGCCTGCTGGGCTCGATGCCGAGGCTCTCCTCCGACGTCGACGAGCCGCTGGTGCCGATCCCGGGATCGCCGCCCTCCCTGCTGAACCCGCCCCCGGGATGCGCCTTCCACCCGCGGTGCGGCTTCACCGACAAGGTCGCGGGAGGCCTCTGCCCGGTCGAGCGCCCGACGCTCCCCGAGGGCCGGGCCGCCGCCTGCCACCTGTCGGTGGAGCAGCGGCAGCAGGTGTTCATCGAGACGATTCAGCCCCGGCTGGGCTGAGCGAAACCGGCGACTGGGGCATCACCATGAGCGACAAGAGCAAGACGACCACGGCGGTCGCCGACACGGTCCCGCAGCAGCGGGACGGCGACAGCGCGCCGCTCCTCAAGGTCACTGGACTGAAGAAGCACTTCCCGATCAAGGGCGGCTTCCCGATCAAGCGCACCGTCGGTCACGTCAAGGCCGTCGACGGCGTCGACCTGGAGGTCTTCCCGGGCGAGAGCCTCGGCCTCGTCGGCGAGTCGGGCTGCGGCAAGTCGACGACCGGGCGGCTGCTGACCCGGCTGTACGAGCCCACCGAGGGCACCATCGAGTACCGCGGGCAGGACATCAGCCGCGCCAACCGCAAGCAGCTGGCGCCGGTCAGGTCCGAGATCCAGATGATCTTCCAGGACCCGTACACGGCGCTGAACCCGCGGCAGACGGTGGGCACGATCATCTCGGGCCCGATGGAGATCAACGGGATCAACCCGCCCGGCGGCCGGGAGAAGCGAGTCCGGGAACTCCTGGAGATCGTCGGCCTCAACCCCGAGCACTACAACCGCTTCCCGCACGAGTTCTCCGGCGGTCAGCGCCAGCGCATCGGCGTCGCGCGCGCCATCGCCCTGGAGCCGAAGCTGATCGTCGCCGACGAGCCGGTCTCGGCGCTCGACGTGTCGATCCAGGCCCAGGTGGTGAACCTGCTGCAGGAGGTGCAGCGGGAGATGGGGATCGCGTTCGTCTTCATCGCCCACGACCTGGCCATCGTGCGGCACTTCTCGCAGCGCATCGCCGTCATGTACCTCGGCAAGGTCGTGGAGATCGCGGACCGCGACTCGCTCTACAACCGGCCCCGTCACCCGTACACGCACGCGCTGCTGTCCGCGGTGCCGGACGCCGACATCGACGCGGAGAAGAGGGAGCGGATCCGCCTCCAGGGCGACGTCCCCTCGCCGATCTCCCCGCCGTCCGGCTGCCGGTTCCGTACGCGGTGCTGGAAGGCGCAGGACAAGTGCGCGACCGAGGAGCCGCCGCTGGTCCGCATCGAGGGCAACCGGTCGGGGCACCTGACCGCGTGCCACTTCCCGGAGGAGCCCACCATCGAGGCCAGGGCCGAGGACGTGGTGATGGACCCGGCGCTGAAGGCCCTGGAGAAGGGCGCCGACGGCGGCGCCACGGCTTCCAAGAGCTGACCCGGCGGCACGGCGGGGGCGGGAGGAACACTCCCGCCCCCGCCGTGCGCGTGCCCGGGAGGGAGCCACTCCCGCCCCGCGTGCCCGGGAACGCCCGTGCCACCGAGGACCGGACGGCCGGTCGGCGGTGCCGCGCCGGGGCGGTGAGGTTCCCCCGCCCGGCTCCCGTCCGTACCCGTCCGGCGGACCCCCGCGACCCGTACGGACCGGACGAGTGTGCGCCGACGGACGCACCCCCTGAAGCTGGCCGGTAAGGCATCACACGAGCCAGGGCACAGGGAGGCACTCCATGCGCGCAGCCACGCACGCCAGACGGGCCGCATGCGCGGCGGCGGTAGCCCTCGCGGCGAGTGCCTGCGGGGGCGGGGGCGGCGGTGACGACACCGGCGCCGTGCTCAGCTCCTCCTGGGGTGACCCGCAGAACCCGCTGGAGCCGGCCAACACCAACGAGGTACAGGGCGGCAAGGTCCTCGACATGATCTTCCGGGGGCTGAAGAGGTACGACCCCGAGACCGGCGAGGCGCGGAACATGCTCGCCGAGAAGATCGAGACGTCCGACTCGCGGCACTACACCGTCACCGTCAAGGACGGCTGGACCTTCAGCAATGGTGAGAAGGTGACCGCCCAGTCCTTCGTGGACGCCTGGAACTACGGCGCGAGCCTGAGGAACAACCAGCGCAACGCCTACTTCTTCAGCTACATCGACGGCTACGACACGGTGCACCCGGAGGACGGGAGCAAGCAGAGCGCCGACACGCTGACCGGGCTGAAGGTCACCGGCCCCCGCACCTTCACCGTCACGCTCAGCCAGAAGTTCTCGACGTTCCCCGACACCCTCGGCTACCCGGCCTTCGCACCCCTGCCCAGGGCGTTCTTCGACGACCACGACGCCTGGCTGAAGAAGCCGGTCGGCAACGGCCCGTACCGGGTGGACCACTACACCCGGGGCTCCCAGATGTCGCTGCGCACCTGGGACGGGTACCCCGGCGCGGACAAGGCGCGCAACGGCGGCGTCGACCTGAAGGTCTACACCGACAACAACACGGCCTACACCGACCTGATGGCGGGCAACCTCGACCTCGCCGACGACGTCCCCGCCGCCCAGCTCAAGAACGTCAAGAGCGACCTCGGCGACCGGTACATCAACACCCCGGCCGGCATCCTCCAGACCCTCGCCTTCCCGTACTACGACAAGGACTGGAACAAGCCCGGCGCCGAGAAGGTCCGCAAGGGCCTGTCCATGGCGATCGACCGCGAGCAGATCACCGACACGATCTTCCAGCGGACCCGCACCCCGGCCACCGACTGGACCTCACCCGTCCTCGGCAAGGACGGCGGTTACCGGGCGGGCCTGTGCGGCGAGGCCTGCGAGTACCGGCCCGACGAGGCGAAGAAGCTGGTCAGGGACGGCGGGGGCCTGCCCGGCGGCCAGCTCAGGATCACCTACAACGCGGACACCGGCTCCCACAAACAGTGGGTCGACGCGGTCTGCAACTCCATCAACAACGCCCTGGACAACGACCGCGCCTGCGTCGCCGGCCCGGTCGGCACCTTCGCCGACTTCCGCAACCAGATCACCGGCAGGAAGATGAGCGGCCCCTTCCGCGCCGGCTGGCAGATGGACTACCCCCTCATCCAGAACTTCCTCCAGCCGCTCTACTACACCAACGCCTCCTCCAACGACGGCAAGTGGTCCGACAAGGAGTTCGACGACCTCGTCGACCGGGCCAACGCCGAGACGGACACCGCCAAGGCCATCGGCCTCTTCCAGCAGGCCGAGGAGGTCGTCCGGGACAACATGGCCGCCATCCCGCTCTGGTACCAGAACGGCAGCGCCGGCTACTCCCAGCGGCTGTCCAACGTGAAGCTCAACCCGTTCAGCGTCCCGGTCTACAACGAGATCCAGGTCGGCTGAGGAGGGCGCCATGGGACGGTACGTCGTCCGGCGGCTGCTCCAGATGATCCCGGTCTTCGTCGGGGCCACGCTGCTGATCTTCCTGATGGTCAACGTGATGGGCGACCCCATCGCCGGCCTGTGCGGCGAGCGGGAGTGCGACCCGGCCACCGCCGCCCAGCTGCGGCACGAGTTCGGTCTCGACCAGCCCGTGTGGCAGCAGTACCTCACCTACATGGGCAACGTCTTCGCCGGCGACTTCGGCACCGCCTTCAACGGCCAGCCCGTCACCGAGCTGATGGGCACCGCCTTCCCGGTCACCGTCCGGCTGACCGTCGTCGCCGTCCTCTTCGAGGTCGTCGTCGGCATCGTCCTCGGCGTCGTCACCGGCCTGCGCCGCGGCCGACCCGTCGACACCGGGGTCCTGCTGCTCACCCTCGTCGTCATCTCCGTCCCCACCTTCGTCACGGGCCTGCTGCTCCAGCTCCTGCTCGGCGTCAAGTGGGGCTGGATCGACCCGGCCGTCTCCACCGAGGCCGCCTTCGGCGAGCTGATCGTCCCCGGCCTGGTCCTCGCCTCGGTCTCCCTGGCGTACGTCACCCGGCTGACCCGCACCTCCATCGCGGAGAACCGGCGCTCCGACTACGTCCGCACCGCCATCGCCAAGGGCCTGCCCCGCCACCGGGTCGTCACCCGGCACCTGCTGCGCAACTCCCTGATCCCCGTCGTCACCTTCATCGGCACCGACATCGGCGCCCTGATGGGCGGCGCCATCGTCACCGAGCGGATCTTCAACATCCACGGCGTCGGCTACCAGCTCTACCAGGGCATCCTGCGCCAGAACACCCAGACCGTGGTCGGCTTCGTCACCGTCCTGGTCCTGGTCTTCCTCGTCGCCAACCTCCTCGTCGACCTCCTGTACGCCGTACTCGACCCGAGGATCCGCTATGCCTGACCAGCAGCCCTACGAACCGGAGCGCGCCATCGCCGGCACCGGCATGGGCGGGACGATGGACCTCGGCGCGAGCGAGGCGGTGACGCTGGAGAAGCCCCCGGGAGCACCGGGCGGCCCGGGGGGCACGGACGGCGCGGAGGGCACCGGCCCCCAGGACAAGCCCCGCAGCCTGTGGTCCGACGCCTGGCACGACCTGCGTCGCAACCCGGTCTTCATCGTCTCCGCCCTGGTGATCTGCTTCCTGGTCGTCATCTCCGTCTGGCCGTCACTGATCGCCTCCGGCAGCCCCCTCGAGTGCGACCTGGCCAAGGCCCAGGAGGGCTCCCGGTCCGGCCATCCCTTCGGCTTCAACGGCCAGGGCTGCGACGTCTACACCCGCACGGTGTACGGCGCTCGTACGTCGGTGGCGGTGGGGGTGCTGGCGACGCTCGGGGTGGCGGTGCTGGGCAGTGTGCTCGGCGGGCTCGCCGGGTTCTTCGGCGGGACCGGGGAAGCGGTCCTCTCCCGGATCACCGACGTCTTCTTCGCGATCCCGGTGGTGCTGGGCGGCCTGGTGCTGCTGTCCGTCATCACCAGCGACACGCTCTGGCCGGTCATCGGCTTCATCGTGCTGCTGGGCTGGCCGCAGATCTCCCGCATCGCCCGCGGCTCGGTCATCACCGTCAAACAGAACGACTACGTCCAGGCCGCCCGGGCGCTGGGCGCCTCCAACTCCCGCCTCCTGCTGCGGCACATCGCGCCCAACGCCGTCGCCCCCGTCATCGTCGTGGCGACGATCGCGCTGGGCACCTACATCTCCCTGGAGGCGACCCTGTCCTTCCTCGGTGTCGGCCTCAAACCGCCCAGCGTCTCCTGGGGCATCGACATCTCCGCCGCCGCGCCCTACGTGCGCAACGCCCCGCACGCGCTGCTGTGGCCCTCGGGAGCGCTGGCCATCACCGTCCTGGCGTTCATCATGCTCGGCGACGCGGTGCGCGACGCCCTCGACCCGAAGCTGAGGTGAGCCGCCGCCATGCTGCTCGAAGTGCGCGACCTGCACGTGGAGTTCCGTACCCGCGACGGGATCGCCAAAGCGGTCAACGGGGTCTCCTACAGCGTGGACGCGGGCGAGACCCTGGCCGTCCTCGGCGAGTCCGGCTCCGGCAAGTCGGTGACCGCGCAGGCGGTGATGGGCATCCTGGACTCCCCGCCGGGCCGGATCACCGGGGGAGAGGTCCTCTTCGAGGGCCGGGACCTGCTGAAGCTGAAGGAGGAGGAGCGCCGCAAGGTCCGCGGCGCCGAGATGGCGATGATCTTCCAGGACGCGCTGTCGTCGTTGAACCCCGTCCTGACCGTCGGCGACCAGCTCGGCGAGATGTTCACCGTGCACCGCGGGATGTCCCGCAAGGACGCCCGCGCCAGGGCCGTGGAGCTGATGGACCGCGTCCGCATCCCGGCCGCGAAGGAGCGGGTGCGGCAGTACCCGCACCAGTTCTCCGGCGGCATGCGCCAGCGCATCATGATCGCGATGGCGATGGCCCTGGAACCGAAGCTGATCATCGCCGACGAACCGACCACCGCCCTCGACGTCACCGTCCAGGCCCAGGTCATGGACCTCCTCGCGGAACTCCGGCGCGAACTGGGCATGGGCCTGATCCTCATCACCCACGACCTCGGCGTGGTCGCCGACGTCGCCGACAAGATCGCCGTCATGTACGCGGGCCGCATCGTGGAAACCGCGCCCGTCCACGACCTCTACAAGGGCCCTGCTCACCCCTACACACGCGGCCTGCTGGAGTCGATCCCCCGCCTGGACCAGAAGGGCCGGGAGCTCTACGCCATCAAGGGCCTTCCGCCCAGCCTCACCCGCATCCCGCCCGGCTGCGCCTTCCACCCCCGCTGCCCGATGGCCCGGGACGTCTGCCGTACCGACGTACCACCCCTCTACGACGTGACGGAATCCGACGCGGAGCGGGGCAGCGCCTGCCACTTCTGGAGGGAGTGCCTGCATGGCTGAGCCGATCCTCGAGGTCAGCGGGCTGGTCAAGCACTACCCGCTGGCCTCCGGCATCCTCTTCAAGAAGCAGGTCGGCGCGGTGAAGGCCGTCGACGGCGTCGACTTCGAGCTGGCCCGCGGCGAGACCCTGGGCATCGTCGGGGAGTCCGGCTGCGGCAAGTCCACGGTCGCCAGGATGCTGGTCAGCCTGGAGAAGCCGACGGCCGGCGAGATCCGCTACAAGGGCGAGGACATCAGCAGGCTCTCGGGCCGGGCCCTCAAAGCCGTGCGCCGCAACATCCAAATGGTCTTCCAGGACCCCTACACCTCCCTCAACCCCCGGATGACCGTGGGCGACATCATCGGGGAGGCGTACGACATCCACCCGGAGGTGGCACCGAAGGGCGACCGGCGCAGACGGGTCCAGGAACTCATCGACGTCGTGGGCCTCAACCCGGAGTACATCAACCGCTATCCCCACCAGTTCTCCGGCGGCCAGCGCCAGCGCATCGGCATCGCCCGTGGACTCGCCCTGCGCCCCGAGATCATCGTCGCCGACGAACCGGTCTCCGCCCTCGACGTCTCCGTCCAGGCCCAGGTGATCAACCTGATGGGCCGCCTCCAGGACGAGTTCGACCTCTCCTACGTCTTCATCGCCCACGACCTGTCGATCGTCCGGCACATCTCGGACCGGGTCGGCGTGATGTACCTCGGCCGCATCGTCGAGACCGGCCGTGACGCCGAGATCTACGACCACCCGACCCACCCCTACACCCAGGCACTGCTGTCCGCCGTCCCCGACCCCGAGGCCCGGGAGCACCGCGAACGCATCATCCTCACCGGTGACGTCCCCTCCCCGGCCGACATCCCCTCCGGCTGCCGCTTCCGCACCCGCTGCTGGAAGGCCCGGGAGCGCTGCGCCCTGGAGGTCCCGGCGCTCGCCGTCCCCGCCGAGTTCCGGGACAGCACCGGCCCCGTCGCCCACGACTCGGCGTGCCACTTCGCGGAGGCCCTCCCCCTCCGGCACTCCGCGCCGGGGCAGGTGGTGCCGCCCGAGACGGACGGGGGCGGCGAGGGGAACGGGGGCGTCGCGGGGCGGGGCGTCGGGAGGAACGGCAGCGGGCCGGGGTGAATGGCACTCCCCGGCCCGCTCACGGCACCCGCACGGCCGTACGCCGTACAGCGTCCCGCGTCCGTATATCGGTACCGCTTCGGTGGAGTTGCCGCCTTGTTAAGGCGCTTGGCGCGTACGGGTGTCGCTGCGGCGTTGTCCGAGCGACCGCTTCAGGAAGTCCACCTGGAGCAGCAGCAGGTTCTCGGCGACCGACTCCTGCGGGGTCATGTGCGTGACGCCGGACAGCGGAAGCACCTCGTGCGGGCGGCCGGCCGCCAGCAGGGCCGAGGACAGGCGCAGGGAGTGGGCGACCACCACGTTGTCGTCCGCCAGCCCGTGGACGACCATCATGGGGCGGTGCGGCTCGGCGGCGTCCACCAGTCCCGCGTCGTCGATCACCGAGTTGCGCCGGTAGACCTCCGGCTGCTCGTCCGGGTGGCCGACGTAGCGCTCCTGGTAGTGGGTGTCGTACAGCCGCAGATCGGTCACCGGGGCGCCGACGACGGCCGCGTGGAAGACGTCCGGCCGGCGCAGCGCGGCCAGCGCCGCCAGGTAGCCGCCGAAGGACCAGCCCCGGATGGCGACGCGGTCCAGGTCGAGCGGGAAGTCGTCGGCGAGCGCGTGCAGGGCGTCCACCTGGTCCTGGAGGACGACGGCGGCGACGTCGTCCTTGATGGCCTTCTCCCAGGCGGGGGACCGCCCCGGAGTGCCCCGCCCGTCGGCGACGACCACCGCGAACCCCTGGTCGGCGAACCACTGCGAGGTGAGGTGGGCGTTGTGCGCGGCCACCACACGCTGGCCGTGCGGGCCACCGTACGGGTCCAGGAGGACGGGGAGGGGGGTGTCACCGTGGTAGTCCGTTGGCATAAGCACGGCGCACGGGACACGGCGTGCGCCCCCCTGAGTGAGGGTCACGCGCGGGGACAAACCCGGGTGTTCCGCGTAGGACGCGACGGTCGCCGTCACCTTCCCGTCCCGCAGGACACGCACCCGGGCCCCCGGCCGGTCGAGCGTCGCCGAGACGAGAACGGTCACGCCCCCGGCGCGCACCGCCGAGTGCACGCCGGGCTCCTGCGAAACGCGCTCCACGCCGAGTTCGTTCACCCGGTACACGTGCACCTCGCCGATCTCCGGGTCGGTCGCCTCCTCGCCCGCCGACGCGGAGACCAGCACGTCGTCGGCGGAGACGTCCAGCACCGCCCGCAGGTGCAACTGGGCTCCGGTGAGCGGACGTTCACCGACCGCCAGGACGCGCGCCCCGCCCTCGTCGGCGATCCGGACGAGCTGTCCGGAGGGGCTCCAGCAGGGCACGCCGGGGAAGAGTTCCAGCCAACTTGGATCTTCCTCCGCGTGCACCATCCGGGTCGCACCGGACGCGGTGTCCACGGCCAGGAACAACTGGCTGCGCTGGTCGCGCGCCTGTACGAGGAGGAGCGGCGCCCCCGCCGCTGACCAGTGCACTCGCGCCAGATACGGATACCGCGCCCGGTCCCAGAGGACCTCCGTGCGCCCCCCGTCCAGCCCGATCACGAACAGCCGTACGTCCGCGTTGGCGGTGCCCGCCGCCGGATAGGGCACGTGGTGTGGATCACGTCCGGGACGGGCCGGGTCGGAGATCCACCACCGGCTGACCGGCGTGTCGTCCACGCGCGCCACCAGCAGGCGGTCCGATTCCGGACCCCACCAGAAGCCCCGGCTGCGCCCCATCTCCTCGGCGGCGACGAACTCGGCGAGCCCGTAGGTGACGCCCTCCGCGTCCACCTCGGCCAGCGCCCTGTCGTCCTCGCCCTCGGCCCCCACGACCCGCAGGGCACCCTGGGCGACGTAGGCGATGTGCCGTCCGTCGGGGGAGGGGCGCGGGTCGATCACCGGTGCGGGGGTGGGCAGTTCGCGCGCCGTCCCGGCCCGCAGCTCGGCCGCGAAGAGCCGCCCTGACAAGGCGAAAGAGGCCAGCTCGACGGCGGAGTCGGTGGCGTAGCCGACGATGCCGGCGCCGCCCTCGCGGCTGCGCTCGCGCCGTGCCCGTTCCTCGGGCGACAGGTGCTCCTCGGCGCCGCCCAGGAGGGCCCGCGGGTCGGCGGCGACGCGCTCCGTGCCCTCCTCGACATCGAGGATCCACAGTGAATTGGCCCGGTCCGTACCGCTACCGGAGCGCAGGAAGGCGACCCGGGAACCATCGGGTGCCACGGTGAACGAACGCGGCGCGCCGAGCGTGAACCGCTGGGTGCGGGCGTGCCGTTTGGGGAAGGAGTCGGACTCGGTCGTCATGCCATGACCATATTGGCCATGCGCCCCCTTGTGCGGCCGTGCGCCGAGAGATGCGCGCGCACGGATAGTTATGATCACTGGCGCATAGTGGGTATCAACCAGGTGCCCCCTGCGAGGATTTGCATGCCCCAAGGTTCCGACTGCGCTCGACTGTGTCCGACCCCCCATGTCCCTGGGCTTATTGGAGGTGAGCCGCCGTGGCACTCTCGATTTCGGCGGTTGTGCTGCTGGCGATCATCGTCTTCTTGCTGATCAAGAAATCAGGCTTGAAGGGGGGGCACGCGGTGGTGTGCGTGCTCCTCGGTTTCTACCTGGCCTCCTCGACCGTCGCGCCCACGATCAATGAGCTGACGACGAACATCGCGGGGATGATCGGCAGCATCAAGTTCTGACGGCGGGCCAGGCGGGGCGGCGGCCGTTCCTCGGATCAGTCGTGGGCGGTGACAGGACCGCGGCCCCCAGGGAGACCGCCCCGCTGACGGCGGCTGCCGGGAGCATCGTGAGGCCGGTCCCGGCGGCGCCGTAGCCGGGCACCTTCTGGAGGAAGAGCCCTACTCGGGACGAGCGCCGTCCAGGAAGGAGACCCACGCCTTCGGCGACAGGGCGAGCCGGGGCCCGGCACCGGTGTGCTTGGAGTCGCGGACGTGGACGGTGCCGGGTTCGACGGCGACCTCCACGCAGGAATCGCCCTCGCTGCTGCTGCTGTAGCTGCTCTTGAACCACGCCAGATCGGCTTCGCGGATCATGTCTCCCCCAGCAGTCGTTCGATGAACGCGGCCGACTCGCGAGGAGTGAAGGCCTGCGCCCGGATGATGCCCTACCGGAGTTCCAGAATACGTAGCTGCCTCGGGTCCGAGACCGGTCGGCCGTAGGCCACCACGGGAGACCGTCCCACCATCGAGCCGTCCTGGAATTTCAGCACTTCGATGCCGCCCGCGAGCCCGGCATGCTCCTCCCGGTCCATGGGCATCACCTGCAACTCGACGTTCCGCAGCTCTCCGACTTCCAGGAGGTGTGCCAACTGGTCGCGCAGGTTCGCCCCTCCACCCAGTGGACGCCTGAGCGTCCACTCCTCCAGGACGAAGCTCAGTTCGGGCGCCGGGTCCCGCTCGAAGACGGCCTTACGGGCAACGCGTGCGGAGATGAAGCGCTCCACCTCCTCTGTCGAGTAGGCGGGGCGTCGCATCATGAGCAGTCCGCGCGCGTACGCGGGCGTCTGCAGCAGCCCGTGGATGTTCAGCGGGTCATACAGCTGAAGCTCCACCGCCCGCGCCTCCATCTGCGCCAGGTCCCGCACCTTCTTCGGGTACCGGACCTTCTTCACGTCCTCCTGCATCGCCGAGATGAGCCCGCCCGCGTCCAGCACCCGGTCCGCCGCGTCCAGGTAGTCGAGGCGGGGGATCCGCTTCCCGCCCTCGATCTTGTAGACCATGTCCTCGCCGTACCCGACCGCCACCGCGAAGTCGGCGGCCCGCATGCCCGCTGCCTCGCGCCGCAGCCTCAACTGCCGTCCCACCGTGGCGATCACGGCGAGCGCCCAGTCGTCGTTGGGGTCCACCTCCCAGCCCGGCTCGTCCACCTGTTCCGTCCCGACGTCCACCGACATGTCGCCCCCCTCCGTACTCCCGGGCCGCACAGCCGCGCCTTACCTGTGGCAACGCCGCCGACGGCCCGGACGGCACTGGACAAGCCCTGGACAGTCATGCCGGGTCTCCGGACACCCGCGCACGGGTCTCCGGCCGGCCCCCGACCCTCCGCACGGTCTCCCGCGCTACGAGGACGAGGACCGGCCTCATAAGGTGGGGGCATGACGGAACTGCCCGCCCGGCGTCTGCTGCTGGTGCACGCGCACCCGGACGACGAGTCGATCAACAACGGCGTCACCATGGCCAGGTACGCGGCCGAAGGTGCCCACGTGACGCTGGTCACCTGCACCCTCGGTGAGCGGGGCGAGGTCATCCCGCCCGAGTTCGCACACCTGTCCGGAGCCGCACTGGGCGGGCACCGCCGGGGTGAGCTGGCCGCCGCGATGAGCGCACTCGGCGTCGACGACTTCCGGCTCCTCGGTGGGCCGGGCCGGTTCGCCGACTCCGGGATGATGGGTCTGCCCGACAACGACGACCCCGGCTGCCTGTGGCAGGCGGACGTCGACCGGGCCGCCGCACTCCTCGTCGAGGTGATCCGCGAGGTACGGCCCCAGGTCCTCGTCACCTACGACCCCGACGGCGGATACGGCCACCCCGACCACATCCAGGCCCACCGCATCGCCATGCGCGCCGCCGAGCTGGCGGCCGAGGCCGGCTGCCCGATCGCCAAGGTCTACTGGAACCGCGTACCGCGCACCGCCGCCGAGGACGCCTTCGCCCGCCTCCGCGACGACCTGCCCGGCCTGCCCTTCGAGGAGGCGGCCGGTGTCCAGGACGTGCCGGGCGTCGTCGACGACGAGCGGATCACCACGGAGATCCGCGGCGAGGGCACCCCGTACGCCGCCGCCAAGGCCGCCGCCATGCGCGCGCACGCCACGCAGATCACCGTGGCCGAGCCGTACTTCGTCCTCTCCAACGACCTGGCCCAGCCGCTCTTCACCACCGAGTACTACGAGCTGGTGCGCGGCGAGCGGGCCGATGACGGCGAGGGACGCGAGAACGACCTCTTCGCCGGGGTCGCTCCCGCGCCCGCCGGGACCGAGTTCGAGGAGGCGTCATGAGCGGCCGTCCCGAGCCGACCTCGGCCCTGGCCCAGCCCCTGCGGGCGCCGTCCCCCGGGCGCGTCGCCCTCTACCTGGGGCTCTTCGTGTGCGGCGCCGTCGTCGGCGTGGCCGGCGCACTCGTGCAGTCCGCGTGGTTCCCCGGCGGGCTGCTGCTCGCGCTGGCCGCCGAGGCGGGGCTGTGCGTCGGCGCGGGCCGGGCCGTGGGCCGTCGCGGCGGGGCCGTCGCGCCCGCCGTCGGCTGGGGGCTCGCCGTCATCCTGCTCACCACCAGCCGCCCGGAGGGTGACTTCCTCTTCGCCGCCGGAAGCGGTTCCTACATCTTCCTGTTCGGCGGCATCGCCGTGGCTGTGATGTGTGCCACCCTCGCGCCGGTGCGGCAACCGGACGGCGGCGCCGACCGACTTCGCAAGTGACGTACTACTTCGCCGTCGCGCGGACGTGCGAGTCCGGTGTGGGTTTCCCCGGCGGTCACGGGATACGCGTGAGAAGCGGCCAGTATGGTGGTGCGCGCCGCCGAGCCGCCCGCTTTCTGGTGTGACGGGCGGCGGAGCCAACCGGGAGAACCTGCCTTGAGTCGTGAAACTGACAGTTCGTCCTCCGGGCCCCACGGGCGCGGCGGAGCCGCATATCCCTCGGGCACCCCGCCCTACGGGACACCCGTGGCTTCCGACGCCGGTGCGGACGCGGGCCGTTCGGCCTCGCGGCCGGAGGACCGCAAGACCGAGACGACGCTGACGACCCGCGTCCGGATCAACATCCCCGGGTCGCGGCCCATTCCGCCGGTCGTCGTGCGCAAGCCCGTCGGGGAGGCCGAGAGCGACGCCGTCGACGCGGAGCCGGGCGAGCGGCCCGCGCCGAGCGCCCCCGCGCCCGCGAGTGCGGCCCCCGAGGCTCCCGCCGAGCCCGCTCAGCCGGCCGAGGAGAAGCCGACCAGCGACTGGTTCGCGCCGCGCAAGTCCGGTGCGGGCAAGGGCGTTCAGGGTGGCGGCTCCACCAACGGCGCCGGTCTGTCCGGTGGTTCCGGAGCGCCGGCCGGTGGCACGGGCGTGCCGGGCGCCGGTTCCGGTGCTTCCGGTGCGCGTTCCGGTGCGCGGCCGGGCGGCGGGAGTGGCCGCCCCGGTGGCGTCGTCGGCTCCATGAACCTGCCGGGCGGCTCCCGGTCCGGCTCCACCAACGGCGCCGGGATCTCCGGGGCGACCGGCGGGCCCGTGGCGCCCGGACACGGTGGCGGCACCGGCTCCTTCGACGTGACCGAGGCACTGACGGCCGGACCGCTGGGCAACGGCAACGGCAACGGCGCCCGCCCGGGCACCGACGACGGCACCGAGCACCGCCGCGACGACCTGCCGCACTTCCCGGGGGGCGGGCAGGGCGGCCCGGGCCCCGGCGCCGGGAACGAGCACGGCGACCCGGACCGCGTGGGCGGGCCCAACGGCGCGTCCCCGTACGGCGGCACTCGCAGCCCCGTCGGCCCGACCAGCGGCCCGGTCACCGGTGAGGGCCGGCTGGCGCCCCCTCCGGCCGGCAGGCCCGGCGACCTCGGCGGAGCCGGTACGCCCGGCGGCCCCGGCACGCAGCGCGGACCCGCGCCCAACGGCCTGCGCGGTCCGGCGGGCGGACCGGCGGGCCCGGCTGGTCCGGCCGCGCCGGGCAGGCCCCAGGCCTCCGGCACCGGCCCCGTCCGCCAAGCCGCCCGCCCCGGCCCCGGCGGTGGGCTCAGCGACGACACCGCGATCCTCACCCCGCAGAAGCCGGCCCCCGAGCCGGCCGCCCCCGGCTACGGCAACCCGGACAACGTCTCCGGGAACACCGTCACCAGCGGCATCCCCGCCGTGCCGAGCGACCGGACCACGCCGTTCCGGGGGGCGTCCACCGACGGACCGCTGCCGCACACGCCGCCCAAGCTGCCCGAACCGGTCTCCGAGCCCCCGGCGGGCTCCGCCAAGCCGGCCAAGAAGAAGGGGCGGAAGAAGCTTCCGCTGCTCGTCGGTGGCCTGGTCTTCGTCGCCGGTGTCGTCTACGGCGCCGGTCTGCTCATGAACCGCTCCGACGTGCCCAAGGGCACCACCGTGCTCGGCGTCGACATCGGCGGCCGCACGCGGGACGACGCCGTCGAGAAGCTGGACGACGTCCTCGGCGCCCGCGCGGGCAAGCCGCTCAAGCTGTCGGTGGACGGCGAGACCGTCTCCCTGAAGCCGGACCAGGCGGGACTCCAGCTCGACGCGCAGGCCACGGCCAGCGCGGCGGCGAAGAGCGACTACAACCCGGTCTCCGTGATCGGCTCGCTCTTCGGTCAGCAGCGCGTCGTGGACCCCGTCATGCCGGTCGACGAGGAGAAGCTCCACGCCGCCCTGAAGAACGCCGCCGGCGGCGCCGGATCGGTGACCGAGGGCACGATCAGGTTCGAGTCCGGCAAGGCCGTCCCCGTGTACGGCGAGGCGGGCAAGGGCATAGACGTGGCCAAGTCGACCGAGGCCGTGCAGGCGGCGTACCGCGCCCAGGTGGAGACCGGTACCGCCACCCCGGTGAACGTCCCGACGACCGCCCAGCAGCCCACGGTCTCCAAGTCCGAGGTCGACCGGATGATGGCGGAGTTCGCCGAGCCGGCGATGTCGGCCAGGGTGACCGTGCAGACCGACGCCGCGCACTCCGTCCCGATGAGCCCGGAGAAGTCGCTGTGGAAGTTCCTCAGGGTCACGGCCGTCAACGGCAAGCTCGTCGACAAGCCCGACCTGAACGCCCTCGAGGAGCTCTACGGCCAGGCGTTCGACGGCGTGCTCATCACCCGCGCCAACGGTGAGAAGACGCCCGTCACCCCCGAGGACGTCTACGGCGCCCTGCGCCAGGCCCTGAAGAGCAAGACCGACCGCGTGGCGGTCATCGAGACCGACCCCAGCTAGACGCCAGTCCGGAAGGGGCGCCCGGCACTCGTCGGGCGCCCCTTGCCGCGGCACCGGCAGTCGGTCAGTTCAGCAGCGCCCTGGCCGCCCGGGCCTCCGCCCGCACCTGCTCCGCAGCCGCCTCGTCCACCGCCGCCACGACCTCCGCGTACGCGTCCAGCTCCCCGGCCCCCGCCGAGAACTCCCCCCGCTGCACCAGCAGCCGCGCCCGCTCGTAGCGCAGCCGCGCCGGGTGCGCGGGCAGCAGCAGCGCCAGCTCGATCGCCCACAGCCCGACGTCCGACCGCTCCGGCCGGGCCGCCGCCCACGCCCGGACGTTGTTCAGGACACGCGCCACCACGTCCAAGGGCGCCGCGGGCACGAGCATCGACGGAGACAACCCCGCCCCCGTGGCCCCGGCGACCAGTACCTCCGCGTCGTTCCCGCTGAGCACCCGCCCCCCGTCGAACGGATCGGCGAGCACCTGCCCGTCCTCCGGCCCGAACCCGACGACGAAGTGCCCCGGCAACGCGACCCCGTACACCGGGGCCCCCGCCCGCCGGGCCACCTCCAGCCACACCACGGACAGCAGGATCGGCAGCCCGCGCCGGCGCCGCAGCACCTCGTGGAGCAGCGACGACTCCAGCCGCCGGTAGTCCGACGCGCTGCCGTGGAACCCGTACCGCTCGCCGAGCAGGTCCCGCAGCGCCGCCGCCCAGGCCTCCGGCGAACCCGGCCGGAACGGCAGCTGCCCGGCGAGCCGGTCGAGCTCCATCTGCGCGGCGTCCAGCCCCGCCTCGTCCAGTGCCCCGTCCGCCTGCGCGCCCACCAGCAGGCACAGCGTCGACAGGTCGGGCCGCTCGGACCGCGCCTCTTCGGCGAACCGCCGCCGCACCTCGGCGGAGCGCTCGGGCGACGGGGGACGGGGGAGGTGACGCATACCTGGCTCGTGCCCTCTCACGGCGATCGGTTACCGGTCCGTACCGGCGCCCTCGGGCGCGCGGTAGTGGTGGTACGCGTGATGCGCCGCGAAGCCCATCCCCGCGTACAGCGCCCGCGCCCCCGCGTTGTCCGCCTCCACCTGGAGCCATGCCGCCGACGCGCCCTCGTCGAGGGCCCGCCGGGCCAGCGCGGCCATCACGGCGGTCGCCAGCCCCCGCCGCCGCTGTGCGGGGTCGACCTCGACGGCAGCGAAGGAGGCCCACCGCCCGTCCACGACGCACCGCCCGATCGCGGCCGGGGCGTCGGTGCCCGTGTCCGTGCCGGGCACCGACGCGAACCACACCGACGGCCCGGCGCCCAGGACCCGCAGGGCCACCTCGCTGACGCCCTTGCGCTGGTACCGCGCCAGCCACGCCTCGTCCGCCTCCCGGGACAGGACCACCCCGGTGCCCTCCGCCAGGTCGGCGACCGGCGCCAGGGCGCCGGTCCACAGCTCGGCCGTCACCTCCCGCACCCAGCCCCGCCGCTCCAGCTCCGCGCACAGCAGCTCCTGCGTGCCCTCGGCCCCGGTGGCGGTCTGGACGTACGCGGGCAGGCCGCGCTCGCCGTACCAGCGTCGTACGGCGGTCAGTGCCTCGTCGAGCGGCAGGCCCGGATCGCCGAGCGGCAGTACGGAGTTGGCCCGCCGGGTGAACCCGGACGCCGCCCGCAGCTCCCACCCGCCGAGCCGCTCGCTCTCCACCGGCCGCCAGGCCCGGGAGGCGACGCGCGCCAGCTCCTCGTAGGAGGCCGCGGGACCGCGCCGACGCGCCGGAGCGGACGGCACCACCTTCCCCGCGACCAGCGCGGCTTCCGGGATGCGCACGGTCTCGCCACTCTTCCGTGTGACCAGCAGCACACCGTCGTTCCATGATGTGAGAACACCGACCGTGTCGGTGAACCTCTCATCCGCGACACCAGGTTCGCTCAAGCGTCGCACTGAGACCCGTTTGCCCACGTCAGCAGTGGTGATACGGACCTCAAGACGCCCAGCGGCAGAGATTTCCACGGGTCGGTCCACCCCTCCTGTTCGGATCATGCCCCAGAACGGAGATACTAGGGGCGGGCATCGACGACGCCGCGCTCCCGCGCGCCAGGCGGCGGAGCCTGAGGAGGCCCGCCAGCGCCCTATCGAGGAGGAACGACAGCGTGACCTACGTCATCGCGCAGCCTTGTGTCGACGTGAAGGACAAGGCGTGCATCGAGGAGTGCCCGGTCGACTGCATCTACGAGGGCCAGCGGTCCTTGTACATCCACCCGGACGAATGCGTCGACTGTGGTGCCTGTGAGCCGGTCTGCCCGGTCGAGGCGATCTTCTACGAGGACGACACTCCGGAGGAGTGGAAGGACTACTACAAGGCGAACGTCGAGTTCTTCGACGAGCTCGGCTCGCCCGGCGGTGCCAGCAAGCTGGGTCTGATCGAGCGCGACCACCCCTTCATCACCGCGCTGCCGCCGCAGAACCAGTAGCAGCGGCCCGCGCCGCGCCGCGCCGCCTCGGTCCCGTACGGCCTGATCGCCTCCGATCGGCGCCGCACGGGACCGAGGCGTTTGCCGGGCCTCTGCCGTACCGACGAAAGTGAGCCAGTAACCGTGTCCGCAGTCTCCGACCGCCTGCCCACCTTCCCCTGGGACAAGCTGGAGCCGTACAAGAAGACGGCCGCCGCGCACCCCGACGGCATCGTCGACCTCTCCGTCGGCACCCCGGTCGACCCGGTCCCCGAGCTGATCCAGAAGGCCCTGGTCGACGCGGCGGACTCCCCGGGCTACCCGACCGTCTGGGGCACCCCGGCACTGCGCGACGCGATCACCGGCTGGGTCGAGCGCCGCCTCGGCGCCCGGGACGTCACCCACCGCCACGTCCTGCCGATCGTCGGCTCCAAGGAGCTGGTCGCCTGGCTCCCCACCCAGCTGGGCCTCGGCCCCGGCGACCGGGTGGCCTTCCCCCGCCTGGCCTACCCGACGTACGAGGTCGGCGCGCGCCTGGCCCGCGCGGAGTACGAGGCGTACGACGACGCGACCGAGCTGGACCCGACGGGCCTGAAGCTCCTCTGGCTCAATTCCCCGTCCAACCCCACCGGACGGGTCCTGTCCAAGGCCGACCTGACCCGGATCGTCGCCTGGGCCCGCGAGCACGGAGTCCTCGTCGTCTCCGACGAGTGCTACCTGGAGCTGGGCTGGGAGGCCGACCCGGTCTCCGTCCTGCACCCGGACGTCAACGGCGGCTCGTACGACGGCCTGGTCGCCGTCCACTCCCTCTCCAAGCGTTCCAACCTGGCGGGCTACCGCGCGGCCTTCCTGGCGGGCGACCCGGCCGTCCTCGGCCCGCTCCTGGAGATCCGCAAGCACGGCGGCATGATGACGTCGGCTCCGACGCAGGCCGCCGTGGTGGCGGCCCTCGGCGACGACGAGCACGTCCGCGTCCAGCGCGAGCGCTACGCGGCCCGCCGCACCGCCCTGCGCGAGGCCCTCCTCGGCCACGGCTTCCGCATCGAGCACAGCGAGGCCAGCCTCTACCTCTGGGCCACGCGTGACGAGTCCTGCTGGGACACGGTGGCCCGGCTGGCCGAGCGCGGCATCCTCGTGGCCCCGGGCGACTTCTACGGCCCGGCCGGCGAGACGTTCGTCCGCGTCGCCTTCACCGCGACGGACGAGCGCGTCCGCGCGGCGGTGGAACGCCTGGGGGCCTGACGGCCCGGCCGTGGGCGGTCGCTCCGCACACCGCCACTCCCACCGCACCGACGCGTGCGCGCACCGCCACCGCACCGTCGCAGGCGCACGCCGCCACCGCACCGTCGCGGGCGCACGCCGCCACCGCGCCGGTGCGGGCGCACACGGGCGGCGGGGCCTGGGAACCCCAGACCCCGCCGCCCGCGACCGTCGTCGTACAGGCCAAGTGCTCAGCCGAGCGGCAGTGCCCCCTTGCCCAGCGTGCCCGTCGGCAGTCCGCCCTTCGTGGCGGTCTGCGTGGTGTCACCGACGATGTCCCCGGCGGAGCCCGTCACCTCCCCGGCGCCCTTCTGCGCCGCGGGGGTGGCCTTCTTGACGACCGAGCCACCGGTCTTGCCCGCTGCCGGCACGGCCTTCTTGACGGTCTTGCCGCCGGTGTCGCCCGCGGTCTTGGTGACGTTCTGGGCCGTGGAGCCGGCGGTGTCGCCGACGTTCGCCCCGTCCAGGGCGGTCAGTCCCCCGAGGTTCGGGGTGGCCGGCAGGCCGGGAGCAGCGCTGGCGGAGCCGGCCGCACCGACCCCGGCAGCCGCTCCCGCGGCGACGAGCAGCGCGGCACGGGCGATCCGGCGGGACAGGGGGAGAGACATGATGCTCCTTCGACGGAAGTCAACGTGAGGAAGACGAGGTGCTAGAGGGATCCGACCGCGCCCGGCGAGTGATCGACCGGGCTCGGACGCAGTGACTACCGCTCGAAGGGCCGGAAGGTTGCGGCGGCCCCACGTAAAGAGTTGGTAATGCATCGCATTATCGGGTGCCCATAAAAACGGGCAAAAGGATGGTCGACGGTGCCGCGCGCCGAATCCTTTCCCCACTTGGCTCTCCCGGGCTCCGGCCGCTGGGAGGGGTGCCGGCGTGAGACGCCCGCGCCGCGTCCACCCGGCGCCGGTGCGGACAACTCGCAGGGGTGACGGCTCGTACGGCCGAGCGCTACCGCGCGGACGTGATCCGGACCGGTCCCGGGGCCCGCTCCGCGCTCCCGGCGCCGCTCGTGCCCGCCGGGTACCACTTGCCGTCGGTGTTTCCCGCGGTCCACACCCGGCCGGCGTAGGAGACCCTTTCGACGCGGAGCGAGGAGGCGTTGGCCACCGCCCAGTGCGCCAGCTGCCAGCCGCGCCGCACCGCGCCGTCCCGGGCACCCGAGCCGGTACCGGCGGTCACGGGCAGCGTCACGGTCCGTCCGTCGGAGCCGTCGGAGCCGTCGGCGGCGCTGGTGGCCGGTGCGGGCGTGGGCTTGGAGGAGGCGTCCGCGCCGGCCGGCTGGAGCGCGGCGTCCCCGAAGTCCCGTACGAGCGCCGCCCGTACCGCGTCCGGCCCCTTCGTCCGCGTCGCACCGGGGCGTCCGTCACAGGTCAGTGTCGCCGCGGACCGTCCGGTCAGCGCGGCGGCGAGCAGCGCGGCGTCCGGTTCGTGCTTGGCGTACGCCTCGGGGAAGCCGCTGCGCTGCACGCGCTGGGCGGCGACGGTCAGCGGGAGGTCCGTGTAACCGGGCACCTCGACCAGACGGTCGTAGAACCTGCCCGCCGAGTACGCCGGGTCCATGATCTTCTCCGGGCTGCCCCAGCCCTGCGAGGGCCGCTGCTGGAACAGGCCGAGCGAGTCCCGGTCGCCGTGGTCGAGGTTGCGCAGCGCCGACTCCTGCAGCGCGGTCGCCAGCGCGATCGTCACCGCCCGCTCCGGCAGGTCGCGCGCGGTGCCCACCGCGGTGATCGTCGCCGCGTTCACCGCCTGCTCCGGCGTGAACTCGTAGGCCGCCCCGCCGTCCTCCGCCGAGACCACCTTGCACCCCGGCGCGCCCGCGCCCCCGGTGACGTACTGCACCGCGACGTATCCGGCGACCGCGAGCAGGGCGACGGAGGCCGCCCCGGCACGGAGAAGGCGGCCATGACGCTTGCGGGGTGGTGACGGCTGAAGCACGCGTACAAGGTACTTGAGGGTAACGATGGGTGTACGCCAGGTGTGCGCGGTGCCCGAAAGGGCAGTGCGAAAGGGCGGGGCGCTAGGGTCGGGGCCATGGCCGATACCCCGCTTGACCTCACGCTGGACGCCGCGGAGCTCACCGCGCGGCTCGTCGACTTCCCCTCCGAGAGCGGCACCGAGGAGCCGTTGGCCGACGCCGTCGAGAGCGCCCTGCGCGCCCTGCCGCACCTGTCGGTCGAGCGGTACGGCAACAACGTCGTCGCCCGTACGAACCTCGGCAGGCCGGAGCGCGTGATCCTGGCCGGCCACATCGACACCGTGCCGATCGCCGGCAACCTCCCCTCCCGGCTGGACGAGGACGGGGTGCTGTGGGGCTGCGGCACCTGCGACATGAAGGCGGGCGTCGCGGTCCAGCTGCGCATCGCGGCGACGGTGCCCGCCCCCAACCGCGACCTGACCTTCGTCTTCTACGACAACGAGGAGGTCGCCGCCGAGCTGAACGGCCTGAGGCACATCGCCGAGGCGCACCCCGAGTGGCTGGAGGGCGACTTCGCGGTGCTCCTCGAACCGTCGGACGGCCAGGTGGAGGGCGGCTGCCAGGGCACGCTGCGGGTGTTGCTGAGGACGACGGGCGAACGGGCCCACTCCGCGCGGAGCTGGATGGGTTCCAACGCGATCCACGCCGCCGCCCCCATCCTCGCGCGCCTGGCCGCCTACGAACCGCGCTACCCGGTGATCGACGGCCTGGAGTACCGCGAGGGCCTCAACGCGGTCGGTATCACGGGCGGCGTGGCGGGCAACGTCATCCCCGACGAGTGCGTGGTCACCGTCAACTTCCGCTACGCCCCCGACCGCAGCCCGGAGGACGCCCTCGCCCACGTCCGCGAGGTCTTCGCGGACTGCGGGGTGGCGGAGTTCGTGGTCGACGACCACAGCGGTGCGGCCCTGCCGGGGCTCTCGCACCCGGCAGCGGCGGCCTTCATCGAGGCGGTGGGCGGCACCCCGCAGCCCAAGTACGGCTGGACCGACGTGTCACGCTTCTCGGCGCTCGGCATCCCGGCGGTCAACTACGGCCCCGGCAACCCGCACTTGGCGCACAAGCGGGACGAACGGGTCGAGGTGGCGAAGATCCTCGCGGGGGAGGAGCGCCTGCGGTCCTGGCTGACCGCGTGACCCGAGGGTGGTTTACGCCGCAGCGTTCCGGACATGCTGAGGTCCCCCGTACGTAACCCGCGTAGATCTACGCTGAGGTGGAGAAACCCGCAAACGGAGGGAGCGCGCATGGCCACCGGCAACCCCGAGGGCAAGAAGCGGCCACCGGAGGAGCAGCGCCTGGGCCCTGTCCTCCGGCGGCGGGGCCAGGTCCAGAAGAGCACCACGGACCAGCGTCTGCTGGACGAGCGTGCTCCGACGGACTGGGTCCACACCGACCCCTGGCGAGTCCTGCGTATCCAGTCGGAGTTCATCGAGGGCTTCGGCACGCTCGCCGAACTCCCGCCCGCGATCAGCGTCTTCGGCTCCGCCCGTACGGCGGTGGACTCACCGGAGTACGAGGCGGGCGTGCGGCTGGGCCGCGGCCTGGTGGAGGCGGGCTTCGCGGTCATCACCGGCGGTGGGCCCGGGGCCATGGAGGCGGCCAACAAGGGCGCCCTGGAGGCGAACGGCACGTCGGTCGGTCTCGGCATCGAGCTGCCCTTCGAGCAGGGGCTCAACCCGTACGTCGACATCGGCCTGAACTTCCGCTACTTCTTCGTCCGCAAGATGATGTTCGTCAAGTACGCGCAGGGCTTCGTGGTCCTGCCCGGCGGCCTCGGCACCCTCGACGAACTCTTCGAGGCCCTCACCCTGGTCCAGACCCAGAAGGTGACCCGCTTCCCGATCGTCCTGTTCGGCTCCGAGTACTGGGGCGGCCTGGTGAACTGGCTCCGCGACACCCTGGTGGCCCAGGGCAAGGCCGCGGAGAAGGACCTCCTGCTCTTCCACGTCACGGACGACGTGGAGGAGGCGGTGGCCCTCGTCTCCAAGGAAGCGGGACGCTAGCGTCTTCCGCGCCGGAGGGCTCCCGGGCGGTTCCGGCCGGGGCTCAAGGCGCCGACACGCCCGGCCGGCGCCCGACTCGGCCCCCCGCGCCGACCGGGACCGCCCCCGGGCGCCCACGCTGCCCACCGCCGGCCCCGGGCCGCCACCTCGGGCGTGCCGTCGCCGACCGGGAGCGGCCCCAGGCGTGCCGTCGCCGACCGGGAGAGCGGCCTCGGGCGTGCCGTCGCCGACCCTGGGCCACGCCGGTTCCCCCCACCGCTCACACCACCGAGACGGATCACGCCCAGACCGACCCCACCTACGCCAACCCCCGCCGGGCCACCGCAGGCGCCCGGTGGCCCGCGATCGTGGCCACCATGTCCAAAACCTGCCGCGTCTCCGCCACCTCGTGCACCCGGTACACCCGCGCCCCCAGCCACGCCGACACCGCCGTCGTGGCCAGCGTCCCGAGCAGCCGCTCCTTCACGGGCCGGTCCAGCGTCTCCCCGACGAAGTCCTTGTTGGACAGGGACACCAGCACCGGCCACCCCGTCTCCACCATCTCCCCGAGCCGCCGCGTCGCCTCCAGACTGTGCCGCGTGTTCTTCCCGAAGTCGTGCCCGGGATCGATCAGCACGGCCTCCCGCGGCACCCCCAGCGCCACCGCCCGCTCGGCCAGCCCCAGCGTCACCCGCAGGATGTCGGCCATGACATCGTCGTACGCCACCCGGTGCGGCCGCGTCCGCGGCTGAGCGCCGCCGGCGTGCGTGCACACCAGCCCCACCCCGTACCGTGCGGCGACCTCCGCGAGCTTGGGGTCGACGCCGCCCCACGCGTCGTTCAACAGGTCCGCCCCCGCCTCGCAGACGGCCTCGCCGACCTCGTGCCGCCAGGTGTCCACGCTGATCACGACGTCCGGGAAACGCCGCCGCACCTCCGCGACGAACCCCACCGTCCGTCGCGCCTCCTCCTCCGCCGACACCTCGTCCCCGGGCCCGGCCTTCACCCCGCCGACGTCGATGATGGCGGCCCCGTCGGCCACCGCCTGCTCCACGCGTGCGAGGGCGGGCTCGTCGCGGAAGGTCGCCCCCCGGTCGTAGAAGGAGTCCGGGGTCCGGTTCACGATCGCCATGATCACCGGCTCGTGCGCCGCGAACTCGCGCCTGCCCAGCCTGAGCGTCCCCTGCGGCATCTCCTCGCCCATTCCGTCCTCACGTCCCGCTCTCGCCTTGGAAACCGTCCTGCGCATCCGTCCCCCGCGGATCCGTCCCACGAATCCGGCCCGCGGGTCCGGCACGTGAACCGGGACCACGCCCCCGCCCACCGGCCGGCCCACGAATCCCCGAAGCGGCCTTGGACCGCCTGTGACCCGGAGTGTCAGACTCGCATGGCACGATCGGACCCGACACAACCGACTCCGAGTCCGACTCCGTCTCCGATCCAACCAGCCACGCGATCCGCGGATCCAACGCGATCGCCATGCCAGACCCGACCATGGGGGCCCCAGCGATGGTCATGTTCCTGTTCCTCGTCATCGCGCTGGCCGTCGTGGTCACCGCGGTCACGCTCGCCGTGGTGAGTGGCGGCGACAGCGGGCCGTTGCCCGAGGCCGCCCCGGAGCGGCTGCGGGATCCCCTGCCCCCGGACCGCCCGGTGGGCCGCGCGGACGTGGAGCGGCTCCGTTTCCCGCTCGTCGTCCGCGGCTACCGCATGGCGGACGTCGACGACGCCCTCGGCCGCCTCGGCGCCGAACTGGCCGAGCGTGACGCCCGCATCGCCGACCTGGAGTCCGCGCTGGCCGGCGCCCGGGCCGCCGCCGCCCACCGGCACGTCTCCATGGAGAAGCCGGCCCAGGAGGAGCAGCAGTGAGCACCGGAGAGGCCGTCGTGGGACCGGACGGCGCGCCGCGCTGCCCCTGGGCCCTGTCCACCGCGGACTACGTGGCCTACCACGACGAGGAGTGGGGCCGCCCGGTCCACGGCGACGACGCCCTGTACGAACGGCTCAGCCTGGAGGCCTTCCAGTCCGGCCTGTCCTGGATCACCATCCTGCGCCGCCGCCCCGGCTTCCGTACCGCCTTCGCGGACTTCGAGATCGCCAAGGTGGCGGCCTTCACCGACGAGGACCGCGAGCGCCTGCTCGCCGACGCCGGCATCATCCGCAACCGCGCCAAGATCGACGCGACCCTCGCCAACGCGCGCGTGCTGGCCGACTGGGCCCCGGGTGAGCTGGACGAGCTGATCTGGTCGCACGCCCCGGACCCGGCCGGCCGCCCGGTGCCGAAGACCCTCGCCGACGTCCCCGCCGTCACACCCGAGTCCACGGCGCTGTCCAAGGCCCTGAAGAAGCGGGGCCTGCGTTTCGTCGGCCCGACGACGGCGTACGCGCTGATGCAGGCGTGCGGCCTGGTCGACGACCACCTGGCGGCGTGCGTGGCGCGGCGGGCCTGAGCCGCGCGGCGGCCCGCCCGCCACGCCGTCGGCCGGCGGCTACCGGCCCAGGTACCGGGGCTTCTCCTTGTTGACGAACGCCCGCACCGCGATCGCGTGGTCCTCGGAGGCCCCCGCCCGGGACTGCAGCTCGTCCTCCTTTTCCAGCGTCTCGGAGAGCGAGTGCGTCAGCCCGTACGCCATCGCCTCCTTCAACGCGGCGTACGCCACCGTCGGCCCCTCGGCCAGCGCCCGCGCCGTCCGCTCGGCCTCGGTGCGCAGGTCGGCGGCGGGCACGACCCGGTTGGCGATGCCCAGGTCGTACGCCTCCCGGGCGCCGATGCTGCGCGGGAAGAGCAGCAGGTCGGCGGCGCGCCCCGGACCGACGACGCGCGGCAGCGTCCAGGAGACGCCCGAGTCGGCGGTGAGCGCGACGCCCGCGAACGACGTGTTGAACGTGGCCGTGTCCGCGACGATCCGGTAGTCCGCCGCGAGCGCGAAACCGAGCCCCGCTCCGGCCGCCACGCCGTTCACGGCGGCGACCACCGGCTTGGCGGCCTCGGCCAGCGCCCGCACGATCGGGTTGTAGTGCTCGCGCACCGTGCTCATGGTCTGGCCCGAGCCCGACTCCCGGTCGGAGGCCAGCAGCCCGATGTGCTCCTTGAGGTCCTGGCCGACGCAGAACGCCCGCTCGCCGGCCGCGGTCAGCAGCACCGCCCGTACGGCATCGTCCGCCGCCGCGGAACGCACGGCGTCCCGGAGCGCGACCTTGGTCTCGATGTTCAGCGCGTTCATCGCCTCCGGGCGGTTCAGCGTGATCGTCGCGAGCCCGTCGCTCACCTCGTGGAGCACGGTGTCGGCCATGGATTTTCCCCTCCGCGTCGTGGCGTGTGTCCGGGAGTGCGTCTTGGTGTTCCGGTGTCCGGGAGACAGCATGACGGAGATCACCGGCGACGGACCGGTCCGGCGGTGTGACCTGCGTCAAAGAATTCCGGTCCGTATCCATTCGGTGGAAGTGGGCGAGGGCGCGAAGTATCGCAGGCACGTCCCCGAATTGAGTGGTTTTGCTCGCGCGCGTTGCCCAAGCGATGCCGACCGATGTTGGTCATCGGGTCCTGGGATGCGGGATAATGGCTGGGAAGCAATGTGTTCGATGCCGGTGTCGCGCGTCCAAGCCGGACTGCGCGTGCCCTCACGGGCCGTCGGCGGTGACGGTGAGCTGGTATCAGGAAGGGGAACGAGCATGGCGGCCATGAAGCCGCGGACGGGCGATGGCCCGCTCGAGGTGACCAAGGAGGGGCGGGGCATCGTCATGCGCGTTCCGCTCGAAGGCGGCGGTCGACTCGTCGTCGAGCTGACCCCCGACGAGGCCGACGCGCTCGGCGACGCCCTCAAGAAGGTCGTCGGCTGACGCGCAAGCGACCATACCCGTTCAATTGCCCCGGTGCCGCACATGGTGCCGGGGTGATTGTTTTTTGTGTTTCTCCTCGGCGACCGCTCCTCGGTGACCGCTCCTCGGTGACCGCTCTCGCCGGTCACGTCGGTCACCACTTTCCGTTGGCCCACCGCTTCACCGCTTCACCGCGCACAGCAGCCCGTCGCCCACCGGTAGCAGGGACGGCACCAGCTCCTGGCTCTCCCGGACCGTGCGCAGGAGTTCCCTCAGCCGCAGCACCTCCGTGGGCTGCGGCCCGGAGTCGATCGTCCGGCCGGCGCCGAACACGCCCTCGAAGGCGACGAGACCTCCGGGGCGCAGCAGGCGCAATGCCTCGGCGAGGTAGTCCTGGTACTCCAGGCGGTCGCCGTCGCAGAAGACGAGGTCGTAGCCGGCGTCCGCGAGCCGGGGCAGGACGTCCAGGGCGCGGCCCGGGATGAAGCGGGCCCGGTTGCTGGCGAAGCCCGCCGCCCGGAAGGCCTGGCGGGCGAACTGCTGGTGCTCCGGCTCCGGGTCGACCGTGGTCAGCACCCCGTCCGGCCGCATGCCGTACAGCAGGTGGATCCCGGAGACACCGCAGCCGGTCCCGATCTCCGCGACCGCCTTGGCGTCCACGGCGGCGGCGAGCAACCCCAGGGCGGCGCCCGTGCCGGGGGTCACCGAGCGCAGGCCCGCCTCACGGGCCCGGTCGCGCGCCCAGCGCAGCGCGTCGTCCTCGGCGACATAGGCGTCGGAGAACGCCCAGCTCGTCTGCCGGTTGCCGGTAATGACCCTCTCCTGTCCCCGTCGTTGCCTCGGCGTGACTGTATCCGTTGGTGTCGGGAACCCGCAGATGGGACCGGTCGTTTAAGGGGAGAGCAAAGAGACGACCGAGCGGCCGGGACTGCGACGGGGGCGGCGAATTGGGCCAGGGTGCCGAGCAAGTGCTGACGCAGCCGTACGAGCCGTGTCAGCCCAGATCAAATTCTCGTAAAACCGCTTATCCGGAGCTAACGGGCGAGGTGGCTATGGTAGGGGCTCCACTGGACACCACCAGAGCCGACAGGGGAGGTGCGGCCGCACCCGCGGATCGGGGAGGAGTGCTGCGGCGCTTCCTCGGATCGGCAGGCAGGCCGAAATCCGTGAACAACACCGCTGCTGACCACAGCCACGCCGACGGTCCCGCCACGGGACCCGCCCAGACCGCGACCTTCTCCAGCGACGCGGACGGGCAGGCGTGGACTCCGCCCACATGGGAGGAGATCGTCAGCACCCACAGCGGCCGGGTCTACCGCCTCGCCTACCGCCTCACCGGTAACCAGCACGACGCCGAGGACCTCACCCAGGAGGTCTTCGTCCGCGTCTTCCGGTCCTTGTCGACCTACACGCCGGGCACCTTCGAGGGCTGGCTGCACCGCATCACCACCAACCTCTTCCTGGACATGGTCCGCCGCAAGCAGCGCATCCGCTTCGACGCGCTCGGCGACGACGCGGCCGAGCGGCTGCCCAGCAAGGAGCCCACCCCGCAGCAGCTCTTCCACGACGCTCACTTCGACGCGGACGTCCAGCAGGCCCTGGACACCCTGGCGCCCGAGTTCCGGGCCGCCGTCGTCCTGTGCGACATCGAGGGGCTGTCGTACGAGGAGATCGCCGCGACCCTCGGCGTGAAGCTCGGCACGGTGCGCTCCCGTATCCACCGTGGCCGCTCCCAGCTGCGCAAGGCCCTCGCGCACCGTTCTCCCAAGGCGCGTGCCGAGCGTCGCTCGTTCGCGGCCCGTGTTCCCGCACTGGGAGGAGGGGGCACGAGCGCGTGAGTGGGTCACGGCCGAAATCCGAGGGACACCTCGCAGAACAGCATCTGGGAGACCGACTCTCCGCCCTGGTGGACGGAGAGCTCGGTCATGACGCGCGTGAGCGCGTGCTGGCGCACGTGGCCACCTGCGCGAAGTGCAAGGCGGAGGTCGACGCGCAGCGCCGGTTGAAGAACGTCTTCGCGGAAGCGGCCCCGCCGGCCCCCTCCGAGAGCTTCCTCGCCCGCCTTCAGGGGCTTCCCGGGGGAGGTGCGACGGACGGTGGCGGCTCGTCGTCGGGTGGTGGAGGGTTCTCCGACGGTCTGGCCGGCCTGTCCGGAAGGTTCGGGGCGACCGGGGTCTTCGGCACGAAGCGGGGCGAGCGGTTCGAGTTCGACTACGTTCCCGCCCGGACGCACGCCTCGGTGCTCCCGGGAACCCCGCAGGGACGGGGCTTGCGGATCCACGACGTGAGCCGGCACGAATCCGAGCGGACGGCCTCGCGCGGCCTGCGGTTCGCCTGTGCCGCCGCCGGCGCGGTGTCGCTGGCCGCGATCGCGCTGGGCGGCGTCACCGTCGGCATGCCGGACACCACGACGGAGGCGCGGGGCTCGGGAAGCGGAAGCAACGTGACGCCGACGCGCACACAGGGCACGGCAGCGGCCGCGAGCCCCGACAGCCAGCGCCGCCGCTCGGGGACGCCGCTGCTCGGACACGTCCAGGAACCTCGGACGCTCGGCGACACCCCCGTCGCACCCACCGCGGTGTCCGCACCGCTGCTGCCAGGACCGCCGGCCCCCGCGAGCGGCGATCCACGGCAGCAGTCCGTGCGCGCACTGACCACTCCGGTGGCGGGTGCCGCTGCGGTGTCCCCGTTGATACGTCCGCTCGATGCGGTTCCGCCGCTCGCCCTGCCGGCCCTGACGTCACTGGCGACGACTGCCGACGGCGGGCCACCCGGCCTGCTCACCGCACCCGTCCCCGGCCCCGCCCCGTCCCGCTACCCGGCTCCCTGACCGGAATCTGCGCGCCGGCCCGCGAACCTGATTGAATCCGGGATGGCATCAGAGCCCTTGGAGCCGACGGTCTGCGGCAAGCTGCGGGGAGAACATGAACGAGGGGAAGCCCACGAAGGCGAAGTGGTGGAGTCGTCCCCGCTCGTCCGGAGACGCGACCGACGGCGACTTCGAGTTGGAACGCCCGCGGACGACCCCCACCACCGGCACCGGCGGCGACGGGTCCGACGGAGGCGACTTCGAGCTGGAACGCCCCTCGCCGCCCCGGCCGACCGCCGAGGGCGACTACGAACTGGACCGCCCGGCACCGACGGGCGGAAGCGACGACGCCGCCCCGTCCGCGGGTGCGGGGACCGGCGCCGACGGCGGCACCGTGACCGTCGCCGAGCGCCCGAAGCCGTTGCACGATCCCGACCCGTACAGCACCCCGCCGTACGGTGAGCCGGGCCCCTGGGCCCCCGCCCCGCCGGTGCAGCATCCGTCGGCGTCGGCCCTGACCCCGCCTCCGGGAGCGGCACCGGATCCGTCCCTGGCGGACGCACCGCCTCCCGTCCCGCCGGCCCATGGCACGGGGGCGTCGGCGCTGCCTCCCCCGCCCGGCGGGCCCACGGGTCCCGCGTCGTCCCCGCTCTCGGGCGCCGCGGCTCCCGACCCCGCCGCCGGGGCGGGCACCACGCCGGCCCACGGCACGCCGGCGGCGGCGACGCCTCCCGTGTCCGCCCCACCGGCGGAGCCGTCGGCGTTCCCGGTCCCCGATCCCTGGCGGCGCTACGACCCCTGGGCGGCCTCGGCCGCCGCCGCGCCTCTCCAGCACAGCGGTGCGGTCACCCGGACGCCCGAACAGCGGCGCAGGCGGGCCGTAGGGGCGCTCGTCGCCGGTTGTCTGCTGATCGCCCTGGTCTCCGGCGGCATCGGCGGCGCCATAGGGGCGTACCTGGAGCGGAACGGCGGCGTGGGCACGGTGGAGTTGCCACAGGCCCGCAAGGAACCGGCCGAGCGGTCGCCGGACAGCGTGGCCGGGATCGCCGCCCGCGCCCTGCCCGGCGTGGTGACGCTGCACGCGAGCGGCGGCGAGGCGGCGGGCACCGGGACCGGCTTCGTACTCGACGGCAACGGCCACATCCTGACCAACAACCACGTCGTGGAGCCCGCCGGATCCGGCGGCGAGATAACCGTCACCTTCAACAGCGGCGACACCGCCGAGGCCACGGTCGTCGGCCGCGACAGCGGATACGACCTCGCCGTGGTGAAGGTGCGCGGCGTGCGAGGCCTCACCCCCATGCCCCTCGGCAACTCCGAGAACGTCCACGTGGGTGACCCCGTCGTCGCCATCGGCGCGCCCTTCGACCTGGCGGGCACGGTCACCTCCGGCATCATCAGCGCCAAGGAGCGGCCCATCACCGCGGGCGGCGAGGAGGGCGACGGCAGCGACGTGTCGTACGTCGACGCCCTGCAGACCGACGCGCCCATCAACCCGGGCAACTCCGGAGGCCCCCTGCTGGACTCCCAGGGCCGGGTCATCGGCATCAACTCCGCCATCCGGTCCGCCGGCGGCGGCGCCGAGCCGGACGGCGGCCAGGCGGGCTCCATAGGGCTCGGTTTCGCCATCCCCATCAACCAGGGCAAGCGCGTCGCCGAGGAACTGATCAACACCGGCAAGGCGACCCACCCGGTCATCGGCATCACCCTCGACATGAACTACACGGGCGACGGCGCCCGCGTCGGCACCAAGGGCGGCGACGGCGGACCCCCGGTCACCGCGGGCGGCCCCGGCGCCGCCGCCGGCCTCAGGGCCGGGGACGTGATCACCGAGGTCGACGGCCGGCGTGTGCACTCCGGTGAGGAACTCATCGTCAAGACCCGCGCCCACCGCCCCGGCGACCGCCTGGAGCTGACGCTGGAGCGCGACGGCAAGGAGACGAAGGTCTCACTCGTGCTCGGCTCCTCCGACGGGGACTGAACCACCGCACAGGTCCTGACAAGGGGCCAGGAAGGCAAACAATTCGGAAAACGCTCGCATATACCCGCTCGGGGGCGACGGGACGGTACCGGTCGGCCGGGGTCGGCGGGTACCGTTGTGGCGGCCCGGACATCCCAAGGAGCTTCAGGTGTTCAATGACATAGGACCACTCGAGCTGGTCACGCTCGTCGTCCTCGCCGTGCTCGTCTTCGGTCCGGACAAGCTTCCCAAGGTCATCCAGGACGTGACGCGCACCATCCGGAAGATCCGGGAGTTCTCGGACAGCGCCAAGCAGGACATCCGGCAGGAGCTGGGCCCCGAGTTCAAGGACTTCGAGTTCGAGGACCTCAACCCCAAGACGTTCATCCGCAAGCAGATGGAGAACGACGAACTGGGGCTCAAGGAGATCCGCAACGGCTTCGACCTGAAGAAGGAGATGGCCGAGGTCACCGACGCGGTCCACGGCCGTGAGTCCGACGCGTCGTCCGCCTCCTCCTCCGCCTCCGGCGCGTCGTCCGCGTCGTCCGTGTCGTCTGGGTCTGGTTCCACCGGCGGTCGCGTCGACATGTCGAAGAAGCCCGAGACCCCCGCCCGCGACGACCGTCCGCCCTTCGACGCGGACGCCACCTGATCGACGCGGACGCCACCCGGCCCCGAGCGCCGGGCCGCCGTACAGCACGGGTTCACTCACTCGCCGCATGTGACGCGCCTCATATTCCGGACGGGTTCCGTAGGGCGCACCGGCCCTGAGGGCGCCGCCCGCGCGACCCACGCGCCGGTCGGTTTCCCGGCTGCCGCCGATGGGTGTGGTTATGCTGCCGAGTTGTTGTGCGGACCGGACGAGTGCGCCCGAAGGGGGGCGGGCCGTTCCGGTCCGACGAGAGCGAGGAGGCGTCCGGGCACATGGAGACGACGAGTGGGGCGGTCGCGCAGGCGCCGGCCGCGGAGGACGGACCACAGGTCTCCTCCGCCCGGCGTTCGATCGACGGATACCTGCGCGCGCCCTTTCCTTGGTACGGCCTGGACGAGGCCTTCACGGGACGGCGCTGGCTGATGCAGGTCGGTACGGCGGCCGACGGGGCCGTGGAGCACGGTTCGATCGGCCACGGCGACGAACCGTCGGTGCGCAACGAGTACGTGGCGGGCGACGGACAGGACGCCAGGGGGAAGTTCACGGTCGTCGTGACCGTCGCGGCCAACCCCGACCGGCGCAGCGCCGACGGCACGGGCCTGCTGGAGGCCACGTCGGTGTCCTCGGCCGCCTGGCTCGCCGGTGTGGGGCTGCTGTCCTGCACCTGGCCCCAGATGGACCACTCGCTGCGCGACGACTGGCTGGAGCAGCAGACCGAGACCGCGTGGGTCCTCGCCGACGACCTCGCCGGAGAGGACTGGTCGACCCTGTCCCTCCCCGTGGACGGCGTGCCGACGTCGTTCCACTACCGGGAGTCCGAGTTCGGCTGGGTCCTTGCCGGTTCCACCGAACAGGGCGTCCACCTCGGGGCGTACGGCAGGGGCATGAGCGCCTACGGGCTGGCCTTCTCCGTGGTCCAGGACATCGCCGCGTACGCCTAGCCGTCCGCCGGCACGACGAGGGGCGCCGTCACGGCGGACAGCGCCCCCGGTGCCGTACGGAACGTCAGAACTTGTTCTTCGGGGTGATCCCCAGCGACAGCCCCGACAGGCCCCGCTGACGCCCGCCCAGCTTCCCCGCGATCGAGCGCAGTGCCGCGCCCGCGGGGGAGTCCGGGTCGGACAGGACGACGGGCCGGCCCTCGTCGCCGCCCTCCCGCAGGCGGACGTCGATCGGGATGGAGCCGAGGACCGGGACCGAGGCGCCGGTCGTGCGGGTCAGGCCGTCGGCGACCAGCTGGCCGCCACCCGTGCCGAACACGTCGACCATCTCGCCGCAGTGCGGGCATGGCAGCCCGGACATGTTCTCGACCACGCCGACGATCTTCTGGTGGGTCTGGACGGCGATGGCGCCGGCCCGCTCCGCCACCTCGGCCGCGGCCTGCTGAGGGGTCGTCACGACCAGGATCTCGGCGTTCGGGACGAGCTGCGCGACGGAGATCGCGATGTCGCCGGTGCCGGGCGGCAGGTCGAGCAGCAGGACGTCCAGGTCGCCCCAGTAGACGTCCGCCAGGAACTGCTGGAGCGCGCGGTGCAGCATCGGGCCGCGCCAGACGACGGGGGCGTTGCCCGGGGTGAACATGCCGATGGAGATGACCTTCACGCCGTTGGCCGAGGGCGGCATGATCATGTTCTCGACCTGGGTGGGCCGCCCGTCGGCGCCCAGCATGCGGGGCACGGAGTGGCCGTAGATGTCGGCGTCGACGACGCCGACCTTCAGACCGTCCGCCGCCATCGACGCCGCCAGGTTCACCGTCACCGAGGACTTGCCGACGCCGCCCTTGCCGGAGGCGACCGCGTAGACCCGGGTCAGGCTGCCGGGCTTGGCGAAGGGCACCTCGCGCTCGGTCTGGCCGCCGCGCAGGGCGGTGGCCAGCTCACGGCGCTGTTCGTCGCTCATCACGTCGAGCTCGACGTCGACCCGCGTGACGCCCTCGACCCGGGACACCGCGTCCGTCACGCGCTGCGTGATCGTGTCGCGCATGGGACAGCCGGAAACCGTCAGGTACACGGCGACCGCGACCGCTCCGTCCGCGCCGATCGCCACCGACTTGACCATCCCGAGCTCGGTGATGGGCCGGTTGATCTCGGGGTCGTTCACCGTCGCCAGTGCCTCGCGCACCGCGTCTTCCGTAGCCATAAGCACGATGGTACGGCGCCGCCCAGGGGGCACGGAAAGCCCCGTCACCGGTCGTGTGCGTCACGTCCCCCGGACCGTTCCGCCGGGAGCACCCGGGGGTCGCGGTGGTGGCCGTCCTGCCGCTCCTCCAGCTCCTTGAGCGCATCCTGCAGCTCAGAGCGGATCCAGTCCCGCGTGGCGACCTCGCCGAGGCCGATGCGCAGGGCGGCGATCTCGCGGGTCAGGTACTCGGTGTCGGCGATCGACCGCTCGTTCTGCTTGCGGTCCTGCTCCAGATTGACCCGGTCCCGGTCGTCCTGCCGGTTCTGCGCGAGCAGGATCAGAGGGGCCGCATAGGAAGCCTGTAGCGAGAGCATCAGCGTCAGGAAGATGAACGGGTACTCGTCGAAGCGCAGACTGCTGGGCGCGGACACGTTCCACACCACCCAGACGATGATGACGACCGTCATCCAGACGATGAACCGCCCGGTCCCCAGGAAACGCGCGATGCGCTCCGACAGCCGTCCGAAGGCCTCCGGGTCCCACTCGGGAAGCAGGCGGCGGCGCGGCGGCCGGGGCTGGTCCAGGCGGGTGCCGCGGGAACGGGAGGCCGCCGTGGCCCCCGACACCGCGCGTTCACGGGCCGCCGCCTCACGCTCAGGCGCCATCGGCACTCACCTCCGCCGTCGTCTCGTCGAGGTGGTACTCCGTCTCCCGCCAGTCGTCGGGCAGCATGTGGTCCAGTACGTCGTCCACCGTGATGGCGCCCAGCAGCGACCCCGACTCGTCGACGACCGGCGCCGCGACCATGTCGTACGTGGCGAAGAACCCGGCGACCACCGGCAGCGCGGCGTCCGGCTCCAGGGGCTGGAGATCGTCGTCGAGGATCGAGCCGACCAGGGTGTACGGGGGGTCGCGCAGCAGCCGCTGGAAGTGGACCGTGCCCAGGTACTTGCCGGTCGGGGTCTCCTCGGGCGGGCGGCAGACGTAGACCTGGGCCGCGTGTGCCGGGGACAGGTCGGGGTTGCGGATGCGGGCCAGGGCGTCGGCGACGGTGGCGTCGGGCCGCAGCACGATCGGCTCGGTCGTCATCAGACCGCCCGCCGTGTGCTCCTCGTAGGCCATCAGCCTCCGCATGTCGGCCGCGTCGGCGGGCTGCATCAGGCTCAGCAGCCGTTCCTTGTCGTCCTCGGGCAGCTCGCCCAGCAGGTCGGCGGCGTCATCGGGGTCCATCGCCTCCAGTACGTCCGCGGCGCGCTCCTCCTTGAGCTTGCCGAGGATCTCGATCTGGTCGTCCTCCGGCAGCTCCTCCAGCACGTCGGCCAGGCGGTCGTCGTCGAGGGCCGCGGCGACCTCGGCGCGGCGCTTGGCGGACAGGTGGTGCAGGACGTTGGCGAGGTCGGCGGGGCGCAGCTGCTCGAAGGTGGCGAGGAGGGTCTCGGCACCCTGCCCCTGCTCCTCCACGGAGAAGCCGGTGACGCCGGACCACTCGACGGTCAGGGTCTCTCCCTTGTTGCGCCGGAAGGCGCCGCCCTTCTTCCCCTTGCGGACGAAGACCTTGTCGATCTCCCAGTCCCGGCGGGCCGGCAGCTGCTGCACGGCCAGGTCGAGGACGGTGGCCTCCTCGCCGGTCTCGGTGAGCGTGACCCGCCGGTCGAGGAGTTCGCCGAAGACGAGGCGCTCGGTGGGCCGCTGCTCGAACCGCCGGACGTTGACCACGCCGGTGGTGATGACCTGGCCGGACTCGATGCCGGTGACCCGGGTCATCGGCAGGAAGATGCGGCGGCGCGTGGTGAGCTCGACGACCAGACCCAGCACCCGCGGGGGTTTGCGGCCGACGCGGAGCATGACGACCAGATCGCGGACACGTCCCACCTGGTCGCCGGCCGGGTCGAACACGGCGATGCCCGAGAGGTGCGAGACGAAGATCCGGGGGGCGCCCGCTGCCATGGCCGCGGCTCCTTTTCGTAAGCGTGCGTAGGTCTGCGTGAGAGCTGTTCCGTACGGTGTCCCTTTTCCGAATTGCCCGCTCGGACGGGCTTCAGGCTAGCCCGTCCGGAACGGGTCCGCCCGGGTGGCCGGTCCGGACGGACTGGCTCCGCTCGCCCTCCGCGGCCCCGGTACGCTGCCGTACGCCACTCGGACCCTGCCCGGCCCCCTGCCGGCCTGCCGGTCCCGTGTCCGCCCGTGTCCGCCCGTGTCAGAAAGGCAGTCCCCCTGTGTCTGTGACTCCCCGGCGCCGAATCCGCAGGGCCGCTCTGATGGGCGCGGTGTGCGCCCTGGCGGTGACGGGAGCGGGGCTGACGGGATGCAGCGGCGAGGACCCGGACGCGGGGACCAACGGCGTCGGGAAGCTCCCGGCCGACAAGATCCACGCCAAGACCCGTACGGCCGCCGAGACCGCGGAAGCGGTGCGTCTGCACGGGACGGTGGCCGCGGGCGGGAGCACGTACACCCTCGACATGCGGCTGAAGCCCGGCGGAGGCACCGGGTCGGTCGCCGCCGAGGGGACGACGTTCGGGCTGCTGCGCGTCGGCGAGCAGCTCTTCCTCAAGGCCGACGCCGGCTTCTGGAGTCACGACGGGGGCGACGCCGCGGCCGCCGGCAAGCTGGCCGGCAAGTACGTGAAGGTGCCGCAGGGCGATCCCGCGTACAAGAAGTTCAGTGGCTTCACGGACAAGGACGTCCTCCTCGGCGATCTGCTGACCCTGCACGGCACGGTGGAGACGGACGGCCGGCACGAGCAGGCGGGCGTGCGCACCATCCGCATCACCGGCGACGAGGGCTCCGGCGGCTCGCTCGACGTCTCCCTGGAGGGCACGCCGTATCCGCTGCGCCTGGTGCGGGCGGGCAGCGCGGGCACGATCGGCTTCTCGGACTGGAACAAGCCCTTCGCGCTCGAGGAACCGGCGAAGGACGACACCCTGGACTACGGCAGGCAACTGCCGATGTCCTAGCTTCCTGGCCGGGGCCGTCCGGCAGGCCCCGGTCCGGCTACCGGTGGCGGCGCCGCTTCGTCAGCAGACGCGGCAGTCCCGCCGGGACCGGTTCGCGCGTCGTCGCCGGGGTCGGCAGTGGTGCCTCGGCCAGCGACCCGTCGGGCAGAGGCGCGACGGCGCCCGTCGGCTCCAGGCGCAGCACCCGGCACTCGCGGGCCCAGCGCTCGGTCATCGCCTCGCCGTCCGGCGCGTTCAGGCGTTTGCCCTTGAGGTCGGCGACCGCCGCCCGCCACGCCTCGGAACCGGTCGGCAGCTCCACGACCCGCGCCGCCCAGGAGACCAGGCGGCCCCCCTTGTCCTTGCTGCGCACCGTCACCTCGGCCGCCGCCCCGTCGGCCAGTCCCGGCAGCGGCTGCTCGCCGGGACCGTCGCCGACGACGCACGCCGCCCCCTCGTGCCAGACGTGCCACAGCGCCCGGGCGGGCACCCCGGGCCCCTTGACCCAGACGAGGCCGGACTTCTTCGTGGCCTCCTCGACGAGGGCCCGGTCGAGCAGCTCACGTGTCATGCGGTCAGCCTATCCAGCCGGGTGCGGCCCCGCTCAGAGCCAGCCGTTGCGCTTGAGCGTGCGGTGGATGCCCAGACAGATGCCGACCGTGATCGACAGGACCATCGGGTAGCCGAACTTCCAGTGGGTCTCCGGCATGTGGTCGAAGTTCATGCCGTACACCCCGCACACCATCGTCGGTACGGCGATGATCGCGGCCCACGAGGTGATCTTGCGCATGTCCTCGTTCTGCGCGACGGACGCCTGGGCGAGGTTGGCCTGGAGGATGGAGTTCAGAAGCTCGTCGAAGCCGATGACCTGCTCCTGCACCCGCGCCACGTGGTCGGCGACGTCCCGGAAGTACTTCTGGATCTCCGGGTCGATCAGCCGCATCGGCCGCTCGCTGAGCAGCTGCATGGGCCGCAGCAGCGGCGACACCGCCCGCTTGAACTCCAGCACCTCGCGCTTGAGTTGGTAGATCCGGCCGGCGTCCGTGCCGCGCGGCGAGCCCTTGCGGCCCGGTGAGAACACCTCCGTCTCGACCTCGTCGATGTCGTCCTGCACCGCGTCGGCGACCGCGATGTAGCCGTCGACGACGTGGTCGGCGATGGCGTGCAGCACCGCGGAGGGACCCTTGAGCAGCAGTTCCGGGTCGTCCTGGAGCCGGCAGCGCAGTGCGCGCAGCGAACCCTGCCCGCCGTGCCGGACGGTGATGAAGAAGTCCCGTCCGGTGAAGCACATGACCTCGCCGGTCTCGACGACCTCGCTGTTGGCGGTGAGTTCGTCGTGGTCGACGTAGTGGATGGTCTTGAAGACCGTGAACAGGGAGTCGTCGTAACGCTCCAGCTTGGGGCGCTGGTGGGCCTGGACGGCGTCCTCCACGGCCAGCGGGTGCAGCCCGAACTCCCGGGCGATACCGGCGAATTCGTCCTCGGTGGGCTCGTGCAGGCCGATCCACACGAAGCCGCCGTCGCGGCGTACCTGGCGCATCGCCTGGTGCGGGCTGAGCGGCGCGGACGTCTCGACGCGCACGCCGTCGCGGTAGACGGCGCAGTCGACGACGGCGGAGGCGGTCGCCGGGTCGCGGGTGGTGTCGTAGGCGCCGGTTTCCTTGCGCGGGGTGACGCGGGACGGGCGGACCGCGGCGCGCAGGTCACGGATCATGGACATGGCAGGCTCCTTCGCGACGGGCAGCGAGCGGGGCCGGTGCCGGGTGGAACCACCCGGAATGAGGACGTCCTGATCACGCGTGCTCGGCGCGTCCACAAAGCGGGGGGCACCGCACCGTTGCGGTGGCCGGCTTCGCTGCTGGTTCAGCTGCTGATCCGAACCGGTGGACCGGACCAGGCACAACGAGACGAAGTGCTCTTCCGAGTGAAGGCGCGCGGATGAGGGGAAGCGGCAGAGGCGGAGAGCCGGAGCAGCTGCGTCAGCGGCCGGAAGAGCGGGTGGTACTGCACGGTCGACTTCGGTCCATGCCAGCCCCACCTCCTCCGGCCGGTCCCTCGTGAGGGACGATCCATTCCCCTTGTTTGGAGGGGTTCCCCGTAGGGGAGTCTTCATAGCGTCGGGAGCTTGATCGCGACGCACTGCGTGCTGTCCCGAACCGCTGCCCCAGAGTACCAGTCGCCCGGCGTGTCAAGGCGCCGCTTTGCCGCTTCCCTACGAGTTCTATGCTCGCCGCATGGCTGATGTTCTTCCTCTGGTCGAGGCCCGGTTGCGCAGCGCACTGGGCGAGCCGGACGCGCGCGCGGCGGTCACCTTCCTCGGCACCGACCGCATCGAGGTGCTGCGCTTCCCCGGCGGCGGCCAGGAGGGCGACATCGTGCGCTACGCGACCCTGGGCATGTCCGCGCAGCCCATGGCGGACCCCACGGCAGTGCTCGCCGACCCGGTCAAGGGCCCTCGCGCCGAGTTGGTCCTCTCTGTCCGCGCGGGCCGCGCCGACACGGACAAGGTGCTCCGGCCGCTCGCCGTGCTGGCCGCGTCCCCGCAGGTCGAAGGCGTCGTCGTGGCTCCCGGCGCCTCGCTGGACATCGGCGAACCCCTGTGGCCCGGCGCCCCGTTCACCTCGGTCCTGGTCGCCGAGCCGGGCGGCCTGGTGGAGGACCTGGATCTGGACGCCCCGCTGGACCCCGTGCGGTTCCTGCCGCTGCTGCCGATGACGCCGAACGAGGCCGCCTGGAAGCGCGTGCACGGCGCCCCGGCGCTCCAGGAACGCTGGCTGACGCACGGTACGGACCTGCGGGATCCGTCCCGCGGGTCCGTACCGCTGGAGTGACCGACCTCACCCGGTGCCCGACGGGCAGCGCCCGGTGGGCGGAGGCCGTGCCCGAGCGGAGCCGACAGCGGGGGAGGGCGGGCGCCCGGCGCCGTACGAGGCCCGCCGGCGTGCCCGGCACCACGGTGACCGGGGGCATCGCGAACGGGTGCGGATGCCGGAGCACGGAGGACCGTGAGCGGCACGGGCGTGCCGAACCGCACCGGCGTGCCGAGCGGCACCGGCGTGCCGAGCGGGCACCGGCGTGCGCGGCACCACCGGACCGAGAAGGCGGCGAGCGGGACGTCCCGCGCGAGGAACGCCCGGTCGATGCAGTGTGCATCTGGTTCCCGTCGGCCGGTCGTTCCGCCCGGATGGGTGATCGTCCTTGACGTGGGCGTGTGAGGGTAGGACCGTGGGGCTCTATGAGGGGCGAACCCAGTTGCCCGAAGTGTGGTGGCCGGGTCAGGGCTCCCGGTCTCTTCGCCGAGTCCTGGCAGTGCGACGTGCACGGCGTCGTACACCCGCTCCAGCCCGTGCTCCCGCCCAGCGTCGAGGCGCTCGGCGTCGTGGTGCACCGTACGCAGGTGCCGGTGTGGATGCCGTGGCCGCTGCCGGTCGGCTGGCTGTTCACCGGCGTGACCTGCGCGGGTGACGACCGCAGCGGCGGCCGGGCGACCGCGGTGGCCTGCTCCGGCCCCGGCCCGCTCGGTGGTATCGGTGAGCTGATCCTGGTCGCCGAGGAGCTCGGCGTCGGCCTCGGTGCGCGGTACGCGGGCATCGACGCCCCGGACCCGGGCCCGTACATGAACGTCGAGAAGCCGCCCCAGGCCAAGGTTCTGGCGGCCGGCCGCCCGACCCCCCTGTGGCACGTCTCCGGTGCACCCGTCGACCGCGCCGTCTTCGCCGGGGAGGCCCTCGGGATGTGGCTGTGGGCCGTCGTCTGGCCCGAGCGGTCGGGACTGCTGATGTACGAGGAACTGGTGCTGACCGACCTGCGGGACGCGGGCGCCGAGGTGGACCTGGTGCCGTGCGGGGCGCTGTCGCCGCGGCTGATCCAGCCGTAGCGCCGGGAGGCCGGGCGTGCGGCGGGGTTCCCGTGCGTAGGGGGTACGTAGGGGGCGCAGGGTCCCTGCGGGTGTGACATCGGTGGGCGAAGTTCCGGTTATCCTGGAGCCTCCCCTTCCGTCCCGTCATCGCCTGGAGTCAGCGTCGTGCGCATCGATCTGCACACCCACTCCACCGCGTCCGACGGCACGGACACCCCGGCCCAGTTGGTGCGCAACGCCGCCGCGGCCGGACTGGACGTCGTCGCGCTGACCGACCACGACACCACCCGCGGGCACGCCGAGGCGCTCGCCGCGCTGCCCAAGGGGCTCACGCTGGTCACCGGCGCCGAACTCTCCTGCCGTATCGACGGCGTCAGCATGCACATGCTCGCCTACCTCTTCGACCCCGAGGAGCCCGCCCTGCTCGCCGAGCGCGAGCTGGTCCGGGACGACCGGGTGCCGCGGGCCCGGGGAATGGTCGCCAAGCTCAACGCGCTGGGCGTCCCGGTCACCTGGGAGCAGGTCGCGCGGATCGCCGGCGACGGCTCGGTCGGGCGGCCCCACGTGGCCTCGGCGCTCGTGGAACTCGGCGTGGTGCCGACCGTGGGCGACGCCTTCACCCCGGACTGGCTGGCCGACGGCGGCCGGGCCTTCGTGGAGAAGCACGAGACCGACCCCTTCGAGGCGCTCCGGCTGATCAAGGGCGCGGGCGGGGTCGCCGTGTTCGCGCACCCGGCCGCCGCCAAGCGCGGACGTACGGTGCCGGAGGCCACGATCGCCGAGCTGGCCGCCGCCGGACTCGACGGCATAGAGGTCGACCACATGGACCACGACGCGGAAACGCGGGCGCGGCTGCGCGGCACGGCGAAGGAGCTGGGGCTCCTGGTCACCGGCTCCAGCGACTACCACGGCAGCCGGAAGGCCTGCGTGCTCGGCGAGTACACGACCGACCCCGAGGTGTACGGGGAGATCACGCGGCGGGCGTTCGGGGCGTTCCCCGTGCCGGGGGCCGGCGGGGCCTGAGCCTCACCGCCCGCACACCCACCTTTCACTCCTCCGCAAGGCCAGTAGCTCACCCATGCTCGACGTCGCCGTCTTCGGCTCTCTCTTCCTGACCCTTTTTGTCATCATGGATCCCCCTGGGATCACCCCGATCTTCCTCGCGCTGACCTCCGGTCGTCCCGCGAAGGTGCAGAAGCGGATGGCCTTCCAGGCCGTGTGCGTCGCCGGTGGTGTGATCACCGTGTTCGGTCTGCTGGGGCACCAGATCCTGGACTACCTGCACGTGTCCGTGCCCGCGCTGATGATCGCCGGCGGACTGCTCCTCCTGCTCATCGCGCTCGACCTGCTCACCGGCAAGACGGACGAGCCGAAACAGACCAAGGACGTCAACGTCGCGCTCGTCCCCCTCGGCATGCCGCTGCTCGCCGGACCCGGGGCGATCGTGTCGGTCATCCTGGCCGTGCAGAAGGCCGACAGCGTGACCACGCAGGTGTCGGTGTGGGGGGCGATCCTCGCGATCCATGTCGTGCTGTGGCTGGTGATGCGCTACTCGCTGCTGATCATCCGGGTCATCAAGGACGGCGGCGTGGTCCTGGTGACCCGTCTCGCCGGCATGATGCTCTCCGCGATCGCCGTGCAGCAGATCATCAACGGCGTCACGCAGGTGATCAAGGGGGCGTGATCCGGGTACGCGTCGGGGCCCCCGCACGGCGTTCCGTGCGGGGGCCCCGAAGGTGTGCGGGCGGTCCGCTACAAGGCCGAGGTGTCGGCGGGGCGGATCCACAGGCGCTGCCCTATGGCGGCGGCCTGTTGAACGATGCGGTTCACGGAGGCGGCGTCCACGACGGTCGTGTCCACGGGGGTTCCGTCGACGTCGTCGAGTCGCATGACTTCAAAGCGCATGGCCTCTCCCTTGATCTGGTCATCCTCCTGAGGAGAACTACTGTCGGGGCTCCCGGGTCGTCGGTGCCCGTGGTGCCGTCATAGTCAACGGGCTGCGTGGTACAAACATTCCCTACGCTAAAGAAATTTTTCGAACGTCTAACTACCGACCGGTAGATCACCGGTCCGTGTGCGCGTCGGCTGTCCGTACGCGTGCCGGCCGTCCGGCGGTGTGACGGGACCCCGGCAAGACTGACCGGGACCGGTTGTGTTCGAAGCGTGACCGCCGGGACAATGGAGGCGATGAACGACGACCTCGCGTCCCTGAACGCCCGCATCGACCGCACCAACGAGCTGCTGCAGCGCATGCTCGCCGAGGTGGCGAAGACGCCCTCGACCCATGCGATCTTCGTGGACGCCGGGTACCTCTACGCGGCGGCCGGACGACTGGTGGCCGGGACCGAGGACCGCCGGGCCTTCGACCTGGACGCCGAGGGGCTGATCGACGCGCTCATCGACAAGGCGCGCACGATCTTCGCGGACAGCCGCCTGCTGAGGGTCTACTGGTACGACGGCGCCCGGCGCCGCATCCACACCGCCGAGCAGCAGTCGATCGCCGAGCTGCCGGACGTGAAGGTCCGCCTGGGCAACCTGAACGCCAACAACCAGCAGAAGGGCGTCGACTCCCTCATCCGCTCCGACCTGGAGTCCCTCGCCCGCTACCGCGCCATCAGCGACGCCGCACTGCTCGGCGGCGACGAGGACCTGGTGTCGGCGGTCGAGGCCGCCCAGGGCTACGGCGCCCGCGTCCACCTGTGGGGCATCGAGGCTCCCGAGGGGCGCAACCAGGCCGACCCGCTGCTCTGGGAGGTCGACAGCCAGCGCACCTTCGACCTGGACTTCTTCAAGCCGTACGTCTCCCGGCGCACCGCCCACGCCTTCGAAGCGGCGGGTGTGGCCCGGCCGGCCCGCGAGGACGTCCGCTTCGTGGGCGCGCAGATCGCGGCGAAGTGGCTGGCCGCACGAGGCCGCGAGTCACTGGTGGAACTCCTCCCCGGCCACCCCTACCTCCCCGGCTCGGTGGACCAGGACCTGCTGGTCGAGGCCGAGGGGCTCCTCCAGTACTCGCTGCGCGGCCAGGCCGATCTGCGACGGGCGCTGCGGGACGGCTTCTGGGAGCACCTGCAGGCGCAGTACTGAAGGCTTCCACCCCGTTCTCAGGAGCGCGTCGGCCGCTGTGCGGACGTGTCGTCCCAGAAGTCGGCGAGGGCACGGGCGGTCGGCAGGGGCCGGTCGGTGTTGGGGGAGTGCTCGGCACCGGGGACGACGGTCCGGCGCGCGTCGAGCCGTCGCGCCATCTCGTCCAGGAGGGGGACGGGCCAGGTGTCGTCGTAGGCACCCGACAGTACGTGGCACGGCAACGGCACGTCGGCGAGTTCGGCGACGCGGTCCGGCTCGCTGCACAACTGGCGCCCGGTGGCGAGGAGTTGGGCGGGCCTGGTGCCCAGCCAGCGGTCGCGCAGCCGTTCCGGGTCGCCCGGGCCGACGGCGGGCCCGCCGACCTCCTCGGGCGGCCCCATGGCCTGGATCACCTCCCAGACCTCCGCCATCGTCATGGTCTCGAGCGCTTCCCGCAGGAGCTTCACCCGCTGCTGCTGGGACGGGGAGATCCGTGCCGGGCCCGAGGACATCAGCGTCACGGACACGAAGGGGGAGTGGTCGAGCAGGACGGCGGCGCGCGCGACCTGGCCACCGAGGGAGTGCCCGACGAGATGGACGCGCGTCCCGAGGGCGGCGACCTGCGCGAGCACGTCACGAGCCAACTCGGTCTGAGCGTAGGCCGCTTCGTCGTGTTCGGGCCCGGCGGACTCGTACTGGCCCCGTCCGTCGACGGCGACCGTGCGGTACCCGCGTGCCCCCAGCGGCTCGTGCAGCAGCGTGAAGTCCTCCTTGCTCCCCGTGAAACCGGGCAGCATCAGCACCGTCCCCTGGGGCTCGACACCGTCGGCCGCGGGCGAGTCGACGACGGCGAACTCGCCCCGCGCGGTACGCAGCCGGTACGCGCGGGCGTCGGGGGGCGGGGTGAAGACGGCGTTCCTGCTCACGGGCAGAGGCTATCGGTCGGTGGGTGGCACGGTGCGGCCGGGAACGACGTCGGCCCGGGCCCGCGTGGAAGGCGGGACCGGGCCGACGGCCGGGTGAGCGGTGCGGATCAGCTCTCGCTGGACTCCGAGGGCTGGGAGGCAGCCGTGGCCGCCTTCCGGGTGCGGCGAGCCTTCGGCTTCGCCTCGGCCGTGTCGGCCGCCGTCTCGGTGGCCGTGGCCGTGGCCGTGGCCTTACGGGTCCGGCGCTTCGGTGCGGTCTCCGCCTCGTGGGAGGCCTGAGCCGGGATCTCGGCGGCGGTCGCGACGGCCTCGGCCGTCTTGCGGGTGCGGCGGCGGGGCTTGGTTTCCGTGGCTTCGGTGGTGTCGGCGGCGGTTTCTGCTGTGGTGGCCGTCTTGCGGGTGCGTCGGGGCTTGGGCTCGGTGGTTTCCGGTGCCTGTGCCTGTGCTGCTGTCTCGGTCACGGTCTGGGGGGCCTCGGCCGTCTT